>JAYZWP010000175.1:0-4748 GCA_036142245.1 Pseudomonadota bacterium
ACAACAGGTCGGAGAGTGCCTCGGTTACTTGCCGATGGCGGCGATGAAGTCGTCCGATGAGCAGATATCCGTGAGATAGGTCAGGGAGGTACGGATCGCGTCGTCGTGCGCCTCCTGACTGCCGGCGCACACACAGTCCTCGATGACGATGCAGCTGTAGCCCATGTCGACGGCGTCCCAGACCGTGCCCTCTACCACGAAGGTAGTGGCGACGCCGATCATCGCCAGGTCGGTGATCCCGTTTGCGTCCAGAACCTCTTTCAGGTTGGAGCCGCAGAAAGAGCTGATCATCGCTTTCTTCACGACCTCGTCACCCGGTTTCGGGGCGACCGCCTCATGAATCTCGGCGCCCCATGTTCCGGGCTGCAGGGTGGGGCCGCCGCTGCCGAGCATGCGGAAGAAAGCGCCGCGATGAGGCATTTGAGGAGACTTGTCGGTGAACTCCACGACGATGTGAATCACCTTCATCCCGGCCGCCCGGGCGGCATCCAGGACCTTGGCGGATTTCTCCAGGATATTGCCCTTCTGCACCATTTCGGCGACACCGGCGGCCTGGGCCAGCGGACCGTCCGGATGGATGATGTCGTTCTGGAAATCCATGGACAGCAGGGCGGTCTTGCTGACATCTACTTCAATAGCCATCGAGTTTTCCCCCGTTTTTGGGTGTGGTTGCGTTGTGGTTGGCGCGAAAAGACGCGGTTGGCGCCACGCCCGGCGCGCGGTCGATGCTAGCATCGCACCTTTACACAAGCCAACATTGATAAACCCGGGACCTCGTCCGGATGAGGTCTCGGGCGCTGCTGTGGATACGGGGACAAGGAATGCCCAATCTCGATCTGGCCCTGATAGGTAACTGCTCCTACGGTGCGCTCATCGATTCGCGGGCGCGCGTGGTCTGGTCCTGTATGCCGCGCTTCGACAGTGATCCGGTGTTCTGTTCGTTGCTGGCAGGCAACGGCGATGCGCAAAGCGGTTTTTTCGACGTGGAGGTGCTCGACCTGGAGCGCACTGAACAGCGTTACCTGCGCAACAGCGCGGTGCTCGAAACCCGCTTGTTCGACTGTCACGGCAATGCGGTGGAGATCGTCGATTTCGCGCCCCGCTTCAAGCAGCATGGCCGAACCTATCGGCCGGTGCAGATGGTGCGACAGTTCCGGTGCCTCAAGGGAAATCCACGGATCAGGGTGCGGTTGCGGCCGATGCGTGACTACGGCGCCCAGGTTCCCGAACGCACCCACGGCAGCAACCATGTGCGCTACATACTGTCTGAAATGACACTGCGGCTCACCAGTGATCTGCCAGTCTCTTTCATCATGGATGAACCGGTATTCGTGCTGGAGCGTACCTTCACCATGATCCTCGGTCCGGACGAAACCATGACCCGGCCGATCGGTGAGGTGGGACGGGAATTTCTCGAACGCACCACCCACCATTGGCAGGAAGAGTGGAGCCGCTTTCTGTCGATTCCGTTCGAGTGGCAGGAGGCGGTGATCCGCGCCGCCATCACCCTGAAACTGTGCAGTTTCGAGGAAAGCGGCGCCATCATCGCCGCCCCTACCACATCCATCCCCGAGGCGGCCGGGACCACGCGCAACTGGGACTACCGTTTCTGCTGGCTGCGCGACGCCTACTTCGTGGTCCATGCCCTGAACCGTCTGGGCACAACCGGCACCATGGAGGACTATCTGTTCTACATCACCAATGTGGTTGCCAATGCCCAGAACGGTGATCTGCAACCGGTATATGGCATCACCATGGAGGCGCGTCTCATCGAGCGCGAGGAGTCCGCCTTGCCGGGATACCGTGGCATGGGCCCGGTCCGGGTGGGCAACCAGGCGTACGAGCAGATTCAGAACGATGTGTATGGCAGCGTGGTGCTCGCATCGACTCACCTCTATTTTGATGAGCGGCTCATGAACTCCGGCACCGAGGCGATGTTCCACCGTCTCGAAAGGCTGGGAGACAAGGCCTACGATCTGTACGACAAACCCGACGCGGGCCTCTGGGAGTTGCGCGGCATCCAGCGGGTACACACCTTCTCCAGCGTGATGTGCTGGGCGGCGTGCGACCGGCTGGCGAAGATCGCTCCCCGGGTGGGCATTCCCGAACGGGCGGATCACTGGCGCCACCGCGCCGATGAGATCGAGAGTTATATCCTCACCAACTGCTGGGACGAGGAGCGCGGCACCTTTGTCGAGAGCGTCGGCGGCCGGGAATTGGACGCCTCGTTGCTGCTGCTGCACGACCTGGGTTTCGTCGCCGCCGATGATCCGCGGTTTCTCGGCACCGTGGCGGCCGTGGAGAAGGCGTTGCGGCGTGGTGATCATCTGTTCCGCTACGTGCAACAGGATGACTTCGGCCATCCCGAAAACGCGTTCAACATCTGTACGTTCTGGTACATCGAGGCGCTGGCAGCCATCGGTCGGATGGACGAGGCGCGCGCCCTGTTCGAGAGGATGCTGGCCGCGCGCAACCATCTCGGTCTCCTCTCTGAGGACCTCGACCCGGAAACCGGCGAACTGTGGGGCAACTTTCCGCAGCCCTACTCCATGGTCGGGCTCATCAGCGCCGCCATGCGCCTGAGTCGCCCCTGGGAAGGGGCCTACTGAGCCTGAACCATGACCGACAGCGGGCGTGCGCAAACCGATCTCTGCCTGCTGGGCGATATCGGTGGCACCAACGCCCGGTTTTGCCTTTACGATTCGCGGCGCGACGAATACGCCAAGGAACGGATTTTGTCCACTGCCGGTTATACAACGCCGGAAGCGGCTATCGATGCCTATCTTCAGGCGGCCGGAGCGCAGCGCCCGGTCCGAGCGGCCCTGGCAGTCGCCTCGCCGGTCACCGGCGACCGGATCCGGCTCACCAATCAGAACTGGGATTTCTCGACCGCCGGACTGCGTGATGCCGTCGGTTTTGAGCGGCTGGAGGTCGTCAACGACTTCGCTGCCCAGGCGTTGGCGGTGCCGCGGTTGAATTCGCGCGACGCCGTGACTCTGGCCCCCGGCAGCGGGGTTCCTGGGGAGGTCTTCGCTGTCCTCGGACCCGGCACGGGGCTCGGTGTGGCGGGGCTGGTGAAGTCCGGCGCCGGTTGGAAGGCGCTGCCCGGCGAAGGGGGACATGTCACGCTGCCGGCTGTCGATCGCCGCCAGCAGGCCGTGATCGACTGGTTGCGCCAGCGTCACGGTCACGTGTCATCCGAACGGGTGATTTCCGGACAGGGGCTGGTGGCGCTCTACGAAGCGCTGTGCGGTTTGGCGGGTCAGCAGCCCGAAGGGTTGACGCCCGCGCAGGTGACGCAGAAAGGGGAGGCGGGGTCGGATCAGTACTGCGCGCAGGCTCTGGCGCTATTCTTCGACTTTCTCGGGATCGTGGCCGGTAACCTGGTGCTCACCCTCGGCGCCACGGGTGGACTCTACCTGGCGGGCGGTATCCTGCCGCGGCTGCGCGAGTCGTTGCGCGGTTCCGGATTTCTGCGCTGTTTTGCCGCCAAGGGGAGATTCCGCGAGTACCTCGAGGCTGTAGCGGTGCACCTGGTTATCCGCGAGAATCCGGCCTTCCTCGGTTTGGCTCAGGTACTGAAGGACTGAGTAGCGATGCTCTGGCGGTTGCCCGACATGGTACCGGAGACGTCAAAGCTCGCGGCACTGGCCGGGAGCCCGTTACAGATACCCTGATTCACTCAGAGCGTTCCCAACAGATCGGTTGAGGGACGACCCGGGTTGTCTCATTGAGGAGGACATCACATGAATGCACCGGACAGAATCGCCAACGTCCCGCCGCTGGAATGGCCACAAGTCGGGGAGAGTCGCGTCCCTTACCGGGTTTATACCGACCCGGCGCTCTATGACCTGGAGCAGGAGCGAATCTTCCGCGGCCCCACCTGGAATTTCGTCGCACTGGCAGCGGAACTGCCCAACCCCGGTGACTTCAAGAGTACCTTCGTCGGCGATACGCCGGTCGTGGTAACCCGGGACGCAGCCGGTGCACTGCATTGCTGGGTCAATCGTTGCGCGCACCGCGGTGCGCTGGTGTGTCGGACGCTGCGCGGCAACGTCGGTGTCGATGGGACCCACACGTGCGTGTATCACCAATGGGCCTACAGCGCCGCGGGAGATCTCGTCGGGGTGCCATTTCGTCGCGGGCTCGGCGGCAAAGGTGGCTACCCGGCGGATTTCGACATGGCCCGCCACGGGCTGCGCAAACTGCGGGTCGAGGAGTATCACGGGCTGGTGTTCGCCACCTTCGACGACAGTCTGCCGGATGTGGAAAGCCATATCGGTGAGACCGCGGCCAGTTATATCCAGCGGCTGTTCAACCGTCCGGTGAAGCCGATGGGAACCCATCGTCAGTTCATCAACAGTAACTGGAAGGTCTACGCGGAGAACTTGCGCGATCCCTACCACGCGAGTCTCCTGCACCTGTTTCACTGTACCTTCGGTTTGTACCGTTCCAGCCAGGAGGGCGGTGTGTCGCTGGATCCGACGCTGCGCCACAGCGTGCTGACGTCAAAGAACAGCGCCAAGGAGAGTGGCAAGGAGGCTTACCAGGACGACGCCATCAGCACCTACGATGAGAATTACCGTCTCGCCGATCCCAGTCTGCTGGCGGGGCGGCCTGAATTTTCCGACGGCAAGTCCGCGGTCATCCAGACCATATTCCCCGGCCTGGTGCTCCAGCAGATCGCCAACACGCTGGCGGTCCGTCAGGTGTTACCGAAGGCAGTGGACCGGTTCGAGCTGGTCTGG
>JAYZWP010000176.1:0-3014 GCA_036142245.1 Pseudomonadota bacterium
CCGGCAGGCCTTTATCGCCCCGCCGAACACCCGGCTGGTATCCGCCGACTACTCACAGGTGGAACTGCGCATCATGGCCCACCTCTCCGGTGACCACGGGCTGCTCGATGCCTTCGCCCAGGGGGAGGATATCCACCGCGCCACCGCGGCGGAGGTGTTCGGCACACCGCTCGATGCGGTGGACCCGGAACAGCGGCGCCGTGCCAAAGCGATCAACTTCGGGCTGATTTACGGGATGTCCGCTTTCGGACTGGGTCGCCAGCTCGGCATCCCGCGTAACGAGGCACAGGAGTACGTCGACCTGTACTTCGCCCGCTATCCCGGCGTCAAGCAATACATGGACGACACGCGGGCCAAGGCGCACGACACCGGTTACGTGGAAACCGTCTTCGGTCGACGCCTTTATCTTCCCGAGATCAACGACCGCAACGCGCAGCGCCGCCAGTATGCGGAACGCACCGCCATCAATGCTCCGATGCAGGGCACCGCGGCGGACCTCATCAAAATGGCGATGATCCGGATCGGCCAGTGGCTGCGGGATACCGGCAATGGAGTGCGCATGATCATGCAGGTACACGACGAGCTCGTGTTCGAGGTTCCGCAGGACGCACTGGACGAAGTCTGCGCCACCATCGGTCGGTTAATGGAGGCAGACAACCCCCTGAAGGTTCCGCTGCTGGTCGACATAGGGGCCGGCGGCAACTGGGATGAAGCCCACTGAGCCCCGCGAACCGTCATGCGGCGAATGGTTGCATCGGCTGATGCGTGTAGCCTCATCCGCCGGTTAACCGCCCCGCCGAACGAGGGTGGTCAAGGTGACGGCGGCATCGCGCGAATCGTTCTGAAACCGCACCCTCCCCTCCCGGGCGGCCGGGCCACGTGGCGGGTAGCAGACTGATCGGCAGCGGGGCCGCCCGCTCCTGGCGGTTTCCGCGATGCTCCCAGGGACTCATCTGCTCCAGACGCCGCTGCTGCTCGGGCGTCAAATTCTCTCGAAACTCCTCAATCTGATCGCCGCATTCGTGACCGCTCCGCGCGATCGCGCGTCGTCCTGATTGTCCACCCTACCGAGATCCGCCCCCGACCAACGCCGCACCAGAACCAGCTTCTTGCTCATAGGTCATGTTCTCTAGCTTGAGAAACGCTCGGGCGAATTCAACGCCCGACACTGAACTCACCCAACGACTCGGGCAGGGCTCAGCTAGCCTGACCGGTACGGACAGCATCGCGACCGCGCATTCTGGCGGTAACGCGTTCGGGATTCGCATCACGGCACCAGGCCAGTGACGGTCAATTCGAGGTATTCGCTCCGAGGCAGGATGCTCCCGCATACACAACGCTGCACGTTATGGTTTCATGGAGCGGGTGCGGGCAGGGACTGCGGGGCGAGCGGAAATACGCCCCGAATGGCATTTATCCGAGTTCTCCTCAAGAACTATGAACTTCCGGTGTCTCCCGCTGCGGCGGCAGGGCGATACGCGCGATTTTCACCGCGTTCCCCTTGGTCTGCACGATCTCCACCGGATAACCCGCCAGCTTGATGCTCAACCCACTGGTCGGCATGTCTTCGAGATGCTCAAGGATCGCTCCGTTGAGCGTTTTGGCGCCATCCGTAGGCAGCCGCCAGCCGAGGCGGCGGTTCAGTTCACGCATGGTGGCACTGCCCTCCACCAGATAGGAGCCGTCCTCCTGGGGATAGACATCCCGCGGCACCAGCAGCGCCTTGTCGGTGAATTCCCCGACGATCTCTTCCAGGACATCCTCCAACGTGACGATGCCGATGGTGTCCCCATACTCGTTGACAACAACCGCCAAGTGGGTCCGATGCGCCTGAAACCGAAGCAACTGTTTCGACAACGGCGTCCCGTCCGGTACGAACAGCGGCTCCAGCGCCAACTCCCGAAGGCTGTCGATGGAAAAATCGGGAGCGCTCAACGCCCGAGTCGCGCGCCTCAGATTCAGCACGCCGATCACATTGTCGAGAGAATCGACGCACAATGGCAGACGGGTATAGGGCGAATTGAAAATCTGCTCCTTGATGTCGTCGACATGAAGCGACAGGTCGATGAACTCCACTTCCGGACGCGGCACCATCACATCTTCGACCACGACATCGTTCAGTTCCAGAATCCGCAGCAACATATTGCGATGGCGGTGAGAGAAAGCACCGCCTGCCTCGTAGATGACGGTCTTCATCTCTTCGGCGGACAGCCGGTCGTCGGCACGCTCGCCGGCGCTGATACCGACCGTACGCAACAACGTGTTGGAAGCAAGATTCACCAGCCAGACGAACGGCATCCCGACATACAGCAGCAGGGAGAGGGGCAGCGATGCGGGAAAAGCGACCCGTTCGGGATGCAGCGCGGCAAGTGTCTTCGGTGTCACCTCGGCGAAGATCAACACGACCAGCGTGAGCAGCCCGGCGCCCACGGCGATGCCGGCGTCACCCCACACGCGCAGCGCAAGCACGGTGGTGATGGCGGCCGCCAGGTTGTTGACGAGATTGTTACCGAGCAGCACGATACCGATGAGCCGATCGGGCCGGCTCAACAAGCGCTCTGAGCGCACCGCGCCGCGGTGCTTATGTCGGGCAAGGTGCTTCAGTCGATAGCGGTTCAACGCCATCATCGCCGTCTCGGATCCGGAAAAGAACCCGGACAGCAGAATCAGAACGAAAAGCGCCCCAAGCAGGACGGAGGTGGGTATTACGTCCAAGCGTCGACGATGGTTGCGTACATCAGGCTGGATGTTCCGTGGCCGGCGCTGGAGCTGTCAAGGCGGGAGGCCCTGCTCCGCACGGCGCCACCTGCTCCAGCGCCGCGCTGAACTGCCTGAGTGCGGCGGCTGTGTCGCCTCTGGCCTCGAGCAATCGACCATAATCACGATGAGCTTCGAGCGTCGGGTTCAACTCGATGGCGCGCTCGAAATACTCCGCGCTCTGCTCATGCTCACCCGCAAGCTGATAAAGCCTCGCCAGAGTCAGCAGCAACGCCGGATCATCGCCATGGCGGCGC
>JAYZWP010000177.1:0-3494 GCA_036142245.1 Pseudomonadota bacterium
CTGGCTTCAGACGTCCTGGCTTCAGACGTCCTGGCTTCAATGGATAAGAGCTCTTGATCCTGCGTATTGGCGCCCCCGCCGCGAAATGACCAGGGTGAAACTAGCCGGAACTTTCCGGGCCGGCGTCATCTGCCACCCGCAGGACACCCTCGGCCCGCAGTTGCTCAATCTCCCCGGCGTCCAGCCCCGCTTCCGCCAGCACCTGCGGTCCCTGCTGCCCGAGGCGAGGGGCGTCCAGGTGGTGGCCGGGCGGCGTCGCGCTGAATCGCACCGGATGCTCGATGCGGCGCAACAGGCCCTCGCTGGGGTGCTCGTGCAGGCGCAGCAGCCCGCTGGCGGCGATCTGTTCATCGCTCAGCAAATCGTCCAGGTCGTTCACCGCCATGTTGGGGACCTGGGCACTGTCCAGCAACGCCCGCCACTGCGCGACCGGTCGGGTGGCGATGGTCTGCTCCAGCCGTGCGTAGAGCGCACCGATGTGGCGGGTCCGCTCAGCGATAGTGGCGAAGCGGGGATCGCTGGCCGCTTCCGGTGTTCCGGTGATTTCGAAAAACGCTTGCCACTGCCGATCGGTGTAAGGCATCACGGCGAGATAGCCGTCCGCGGCGCGAAATGGCCTGCGGGTCGCCTGCAGCAGGCGCTCGTAGCCGACCGGGCCGAGCGGTGGTTCGAAAGCCGCGCCGTACAGGTGCTCCACGAGCAGAAACGCCGCCAGGGTTTCATACATCGGGACTTCCAGAGACTGCCCCTGGCCCGTCCGCTCGCGGTGAAACAGCGCAGCCAGCAGGGCATTCGCGGCGGTGAGTCCCACCACCTTGTCGGCCAGCACCGTGGGCACATAGGCCGGCGGACCGCCGTTGACCCGGCCGAGCAGCGCCGCGATGCCGGCACCCGCCTGGATCAGGTCGTCATAGGCGGGATTGTCGGCCAGGGGGCCTGCGGAGCCGAAACCCACGGCGGCACAGTAGATAACGTCGGGGCGCCGGGCGCGGATGGCGTCGTCGTCGAGTCCGAGCGCCGACACCGCGCGGGGCCGCATGGCGTGGATGAAGATATCCGCCGTGGCCGCCAGGCGCAGCAGCGTCTCGCGTCCGGCCGGCCGCTTCAGGTCCAGGGCGATGCTGCGCTTATTACGGTTCAGGTTGAGAAAGATACCGGACATGCCGGCGTGGCGCGCCGGACCGACGAAGCGGGTGGTGTCCCCGGTGAGCGGTTCCACCTTGATGACGTCCGCCCCCAGATCCGCCAGCTGCAGCGTGGCGTAGGGACCGAGCAACACCATGCTGAGGTCCAGCACCCGGATACCCGCCAGGGCGCCGGCGGGTCGATCGATGGTGGTCACGCCGGGCGGTTCAGACCGTCAGTACCGAGACCGAGGGTGCGTGCCGGTTCGGGTCGACGTTGAAACCGCGCAGCAGCAGGATACGTTCGCCGGGTTCCGCGCCGATGTGATCCCGCGCCAGTTCGGCGGCGAGTTGCTGGGTGCGCTCGATCTCGTCGGTCGGTACCTCCACCGGGATGATGCCCCAGTTGAGGTTCATCCGCCGGCAGGTGACCGGGTTGGCAGACGCTGCCAGCACCGGCGAGGAGGGGCGTGCGGAACTCACCACCGAGGCGGAAGTCCCGCCGCGGGAGATCACCACGATGCCGCGCACCGCCAGATCCCGTGAGAGCTGCGCCACCGAGCGCGCCACCGCCAGGTGCAGTTCCAGCGGGCGCACCAGCCCCTCTTCGCGGTACAGCGAGGAAAATGCGCCACGGCTCCACATGAAGCTCTCGGTATGACGCGCGATGCGATCCATCATCTGCACCGCTTCGACCGGGTGTTCGCCGGCGGCCGTTTCGCCGGAGAGCATCAGGGCGTCCACGCCGCTGCGCACGGCGTGGGCGATGTCGCCCGCCTCGGCACGGGTCGGGCGCAGACCCACCATCATGGACTCCAGCCTCTGGGTTGCGACGATCACCGGCTTGCGCTTGTCCCGGGCGTGGTTCACCAGCTGGTCCTGTGCCACCGGCACCTCGTCCGGCTGC
Organism: Pseudomonadota bacterium; assembly: GCA_036142245.1. GTDB lineage: Bacteria > Pseudomonadota > Gammaproteobacteria > Immundisolibacterales > Immundisolibacteraceae > JAYZWP01. The sequence continues at coordinate 2,032 of JAYZWP010000177.1, forward strand.
AGTTCCACGCCGAGATCGCCGCGGGCGATCATGATGCCGTCCGCCGCGTCGATGATGTCGCCGGCGTTGTTCAGCGCCTCGTGATTTTCCAGCTTGGCGATGATGCGGGCATCACCCCCCTTGCGTGCCAGCATGTCCCGCAATACCAGGACGTCACTGGCGCGGCGCACAAAGGACTGCGCGAGAAAATCGACCCCCAGGTCGAGCATGAAACCGGCATCGGAAAGATCCTTGTCGGTCAGCGCCGGCGCTGAAATACGGGCGTTGGGCAGGTTGATGCCCTTGTTGTCCTTCAGTTCGCCGCCGTGCACCACCCGACAGGTGATATCCCGTGCGTCGACCCGCAGAACCTCCAGCTCCAGGCGGCCGTCGTCCAGCAGCAGCCGGTATCCTGGCAGGGCGTCCTGGTGCAGCAGGGCGTACTGCGACGGGATCAGCCCCGCGGCGCCTTCGACGTTACGGCTGGTGACCACGACCTCCTCGCCGGGGGTCAGTTCGATAGCTCCCTCCGGGAAACGGCCGGTGCGGATCTTCGGACCGCACAGGTCGGCGAGGATCGCGGTGTGGGTTCCCAGTCGTGCCGAGATTTCTCGCACCCGTTTGAACAGATCCCGGTGGGAGTCGTGGGTGCCGTGCGACATGTTGAGCCGGAACACGTTCACCCCGGCGCTGATCAGCCGCTCGATGATTTCCGGTGCCGCGCTGGCCGGTCCGAGGGTGGCGATGATTTTGGTGCGGCGGAAACGCAGGCGCTGAAAATTTGTGCTGACGGTCATCCTGACTCCTGGGGGGTCGGCCGCTGCGTGCCGTTCAACCGGCGTGCCGGCTGTGTGGCAGTTTGGCAGTTTGTAATACGGAGTCGTAGAGGTGACGTTTGGATTTTTCTGAGTAATTCAGAGAATCATGTCGCGCTCGCGTCCTTGCAGTTCCAGGGCGGGACTGTCGCCGCCGCGGAACATGATTCCGCCGGAAGAGTAGGTGTCGCCGAAGGTTTCCACCAGGTTCACTACCTGATCGACGCCGAACCGGAACAACGGGTCGGTGAGACTGTTCAGCGGATGCACGAAGGCACTCCACACCTTGCCTCCCTGTACGGCGTAGCGGGCATCCAGCGCCGAATCGAAATTGGCCTGCATCAGTCGCATCATCTGATCAGGTGCCAGTTCGCTGACCGCTATGACCTGTGCCATGGCCCGGAAGCGATTCGCCCGGACGTCGGTGACGATCAGCACCGGTACGCCTTTCACCTGAAACTGCCAGAAGTTGCGGGTTCGAACCGCGCGGCTGTCGATGCCCCGGATCAGCTCCTCCAGCCGCTGGCCGTTCATCGGCAGGCACTCGGCGGACGGCTCGGTTGGCGGTGTCTGCGCGAAGCAGGCTCCGGTGGTGGCCGCCATGACCGGCAGCAACAGGGACGCTGCGTACCCCAGGGACTTTCGCATGAGCTTCACTCCGGCTGGCCA
>JAYZWP010000178.1:0-7172 GCA_036142245.1 Pseudomonadota bacterium
TATCGGTCGGGCCGCTTTGCTGCGACGGCTCCGATAAACCGTGGTCTCGACGTCCCTGGGCGCGATCATCCACGCCGCTGCCGCCAACCTGGGCATGCGCCAGCGCCAACCCCTCGGCGGAGAACAGTTCCCGCAAGCGTGGCAGTGTGGCCTCGAGTGCATCCCGCACGGCCCCGTGGGCGGCGTTCAGGTACACCTGGGTTTCACCGTCACGAGCGACTATCTCGACATCGATGGACCCCAGGTAGGGCGGGTCCAGGCGAAGTTGCAGGCGCTGCTGCTCCACGCCAGAGTGGCCCAGCAGTCCGATCTGCTGCACCAGTTGCTGCGGCCAGGAACCCTCGTCTGAGAGCGGATTGAAAGCCGCGGCCACCTGGTGCGTGGAAGGGGCATTGCCCGATGTGGACGAAGGGGACTCCAGGGCTAATAACCCGGTTGCCAGGGCAGTCGTCGTGGCACCCTCCTGAGGCGCCAGCGCACCGACGCTCGCGGGCAATTCACCCCCCATAACGGCGAACAGCGCCAAAGTTGATTCGCGACCCGCCGACGGTAGCGTAGCCACCGCTTCGTCGCCGCGGTCACTTGCCCCGATGAGCATCTGTTGGATGGAGATCGACATAAATGCGCCCGGCATCATCGCGCTGGATGGCGGCAACCCGTTGCCGCCCGACGGCAAAGACCTGCCGGTCGGAACCATTTCCACGCGCGGCATAACCGGTGATCCCGGCAGCGCCGCCAGGTCCGCATCAATGACAACGCTTTCCTGGTCGATTTGTCGTTTGAAGCTGCCTGAAACGGGGTTGGCGGCAGAGTCCCCAACGGCGCCGGAGGGTCGCAGCGCGCTGGACTGACCGCGCGCCGGGGCCGACGCCGGTTCTCCGGCCGTTGCGATGGGCAGTGATAGCAGTGTTTGCATGCCAACAGCAATGCGATAACCGTGCCAGCCAAGTCGCAACCACCGATGCGATGCGCAACGGTCAGTGTTGGCTCAGATCGTCCAGTTCATCCTGTTCGCGACGCGCGATACGCTGGCCTTCTCTGCGCCGCAAGCCCTGCGCCAGTTCTTCGAACACCCGGCGCCGCTGATTGGCTGTCTGCCAGGCGCGCCGGCCCCGCTCGGTTTGGTCCTGTGCGTCGGCCACCCTCCGCTGCTGTTGGTCACACGCCTGGTTGGTCTGACCCTGCATGCGACGCAGTTCCATCAATCGCTGTCCGCCCACCCCGTTCTGAAGCGCCGCACCGAGCCCGTCGCGATAGTCCTGATCAAACTCCCGCAACTGTTGTAGCAGATCGCCCTGATGCAGTTCGATCTCGCCGAGCCGGGCGAGCTGTGTCGCCGCATCCAGTTCCTGCCGCCGTCGCAGTGCAGCGAGCATCGCCAACCTCCGGCTACGCTGTTTCACCTGTGACATCTCCTGTCGTCCTGCAAACTGTTATCGGTTTGGCCACGGTCACGCTTGAGCCCCCGCGTCGGTTCGCGCAAACAGTGCACGCAGTTGCGCCAGGGAGGCGGGGAACTCCGCCTGCTCGTCGATCCGCTGACGCAGGAATGCCGCCATCGCCGGGTGACGGGCGACCGCGGCATCGAGCTGCGGATCCTGGCCGCGGGTGTAGGCACCGATCCGGATAAAGTCGGCGTTGTCACGATAAAGGCTGTGCTCCTGGCGAAAGCGCAACCCCAACGCCAGATGTTCCGGATCGCAGATCGCGGTGGTCACCCGGCTGGTCGATGCCAACACGTCGATCGCGGGAAACTGGCCGGCGTCCGCCAGATCCCGAGACAGTACGACATGGCCGTCGAGGACCGCCCGGGCAGACTCGGCCACCGGGTCAGCGGCGTCGTCGGCTTCGGTCAGGACGGTATAGAAGGCCGTGATACTACCGCGGCCGGCGGCGTTGCCGGTACGTTCCACCAGCGCGCTCAGTTTCGCGAAGACCGATGGCGGATATCCCTTGGTCGCCGGTGGTTCGCCAACCGCCAGGGCGATTTCCCGCTGCGCGTAGGCGTAACGGGTCAGAGAATCGAGCAACAGTAGTACCGCCTTGCCCTGGTCGCGAAAATGTTCTGCCACGGCGGTGGCGACCGCGGCCCCGCGCAGCCGCGTTACCGGCGCAAAGTCAGCTGGTGCGGCGACGATTACGGTCTTCTTCATCCCCACCGGACCGACATTTCGGTCGATAAATTCCTTCACCTCGCGGCCGCGTTCACCGATCATGCCAACCACGATCACATCAGCGCGGGTGAAGCGGGCGAGCATGCCGAGCAGCACACTCTTGCCGACACCCGCCGGGGCGAAGATCCCAAGACGCTGCCCGCGGCCCACGGTCAGCAGCGCGTTGATGGCACGAACGCCGACATCCAGCGGAGCATTGATCGGTCGACGTTGCAGCGGATTGATGGGCCGGGGTTGCGGCGACATGAGCCGATCACAGCGCACCGGTCCGCCCCCATCCAGCGGGACGCCCGTGGGGTCGATGACCCGTCCGAGCAGACCCTCGCCCACAGGGATCAATCCGCCGACGGTGTCCACGCTGACCCGTGCACCGGCCTGCAGACCTTCCGCACCGCTCAGCGGCATCAACAGCATTCTGTCGTTGTCGAAGCCAACCACCTCGGCGGAGGCGGTCTGTTCACCGCCCCCGAGGCGGCAGACCGCTCCCACCGGCGCGCGGCAGCCCCGCGCCTCCAGCATCAGTCCGGTGAGCCGGGTCAGCGCGCCAGAGGAGGTGACCGAGGCGATCTGACCGACCGAACCCGTCAGCCGCTCCAGACCGGCTTGCCAGAACTGATTACTCAATTGCGATCGATTCATCGTTTTCCCCGGGGACCGGTCCGGCGGACCGATCGAGATCAACCACGGGTGCGGCGGCCAGCAACTGCTCGGTCACCCGTGCCAGGCGGGCCTCGACCGTCGCATCCACCCGGCTGTAGCCGGACTCGATGACACATCCCCCCGCGGAGACGGACTTGTCGGGAATGAGCGCCAGTTTGGTCGCATCAGCCCATGGCTTGAGCACGGGCAGGTCCTCGGGATTGGCGTACAGACGGGTCGGCTCACGTTGGTCCACGAGCAACGCCACCCCCTGTCTGGCGGCTTCCAACAATTGATCGGGTCGCTCCCGGATGCTCACCGCGACGACCCCCCGGGCGATGGCAACCGCCAGTTCGGTGAGTCGCTCCAGCACCGCTTCATCGAGCACCGACAGCGCGTTCGCCGCCTGATCAATCAATTCCCGCAATCGCTGCCTTTCATCCTGCGCCTCCCGGCGCCCCGCATCGAGACCCTCAGCGTAGCCGGCATCGAAACCCGCCTTACGCCCGTCGGACTGGGCCTGCTGCCGCAGTGTGTCGATCTGCGCGACCGACGGATAACGCGGTAATTCGCGCGTGGAGACGCCGGCCGACAGTTCAGGTAGAGACAGGTGTTGTACTTCGGCACCGCGGCGGACCCCAACCGGATCAGACATAGTCACCGCCGGACTGACCGAAAGCGATGTCACCGCGCTCGATCAACTGCCGCACGACCGTCAGAATTTCCTTCTGCGCCACTTCGACCTCCGCCAAGCGCATCGGCCCGCGCGCCTCGAGGTCTTCCCGCAGCAATTCCGCCGCCCGCTTCGACATGTTGCTGAAGATGTGTTCCTGCATCTCGGCCGCGGCGCCCTTCAGAGCCACCAGCAGGGTGTCGGACTGCACTTCCCGCAGCAGTGCCTGGATACCGCGGCCGTCGATCTCGAGCAGGTTTTCGAACACAAACATCATCTCCTCGATGTTGTCCGCCAAGGCGGCATCGATTTCCCGAACCGACTCCAGCAGATCACTGCCAGCCGTGCCACGCAGCGTGTTGACCAGATCCGCCGCTGCTTTCACACCCCCGATGGTAGTGGTGGCGCCGGCGGTTTCCTCAGCCAGGGCCTTACTCAGGATGGTGTCCAGTTCCTGGAGCGCCTGCGCCGGCACGTTGTCCAGAGTGGCGAGGCGCACCAGCACATCGGCGGGCAACCCGTCCGGCAGGTGACTCAATACCTCACCGGCTTTCTCCTCGGGGAGGTGCGCCAGGATGGTTGCGATCACCTGCGGATGCTCCGCCGCGACAGCCGCGGCGATGGCGTCGGCGCCCAGCCAGCGCAGCATGTCGAGCCCCCCGCCGCTGGCACCCTTGGCACCGAGAATACGTCCCAACATGGTTCGCGCCTTGTTGCCACCGAGCGCCTTGGTCAGCAGCCCCTCCACGTAATCACCGGAGCCTACCGACAGAGCGGTGACGTCACCGACCTCGTGATAGAACCGGTTCACGATACCGCCCACCTGCTGCTGGGTGACAGCGCCGATGTCGGCCATGGCGCTGCCGATCCGCTCGATTTCGTCCGGTTCGAGGTAGCGCAGCACCCCGGCCGCGAGTTCCTCTCCCATGGACATCATCAATACCGCCGCTCGCTCCGATCCGTTCATCCCTGCCTCACCGCGCTAACCGGCCGCCGCTTCTTCACTGACCCAGGACTTCACCACCTGCGAGACTTTCCTCGGGTCATCGCGGGCCAGGTCCCGGACGAAATTCATCTGCTGCATCTGCTGCTCCGGGTTGGGCAACGCCGCGACCGCCGGCGCGCCGAGGGCTCGCGCTTCGCCGCTGGCGGCCGCGGACCGCGGTGTGGCCCCGGACGCAGCTGTCTCATCCCCGGCGCCGCCCGGTAACGCTCGCGGCGCCGGGGTAACCGTGACCAGGGTTCGCGTGACCGGTCGCAGCACTAACAGCACCAGCAGGACGACGGCGAGACCCGCCACCCCCAGCTTCACCAGCCCCGGCAGCCAGGGTTGCTCCCAGACCGGGGTCGGGGCCGCCTGCGGCAGGTCGGGACGGGTGAAGGGAATGTTGCTGATGGTCAGGGTATCGCCGCGGGACTCGTCCAGGCCGACCGCCTTGCGCACCAACTCCTCGATCCGCTGCAGGTCCTCGTCCACCAGCGGCACACGGCCGCTCGCTTGCGCGACCGCGGGTTGCTGCTCCGCGTTCTCGGCTGCACCGGTCCGGGCGGCGTACTGCGCCGGCATATAATCGAGCAGTACCGCGACGGAGAGTCTCTGAATGGTGCCGGACGGGCGGCTGACCCGACTCAGGACCCGGCCCAGTTCGTAATTGACGACGCTGTTGTCGCTCAGCGCGCCGGAATCGGTCAAAGGCACCGCTCCAGGCAAGGCACCGTCGACCACCTCCGGGGCGGTACCTGCCAGAGGCGGTTGATTGGAAAGTGCGCCAGGAATTCCCCGCGATGCACCGATACCCTCCTGACGGGTGGTCTCGCGCTGCTGGCTGCGCACCACCTGACTCTGCGGGTCATAGGTTTCCCGTGTCTCTTCGGCTTGAGTGAAGTCGACTTCCGCCGAAACCTGTGCCCTGACACCATCGACACCGACCACCGGTCGCAGAATCTGTTCGATCCGCTCAACCAGCATGCTCTCCACCTTTTCGCGGTGACGCAGCTGCCCATCGGTGAGTGCCAGATCGGCATCGTTTTCGCGCCCGGTCAGCAATCTGCCGAGGTGATCCACGACGGTGACGCGATCCGGCGACATCTCCGGAACACTCGCCGCGACCAACTGCGCTATGGCGACGCTGACCCCATCCCCCAACACCCGCCCTGGTAGTGGGGTGACCAGCACCGAAGCGGACGGCGCACGGCGGTCGCGCATGAAGCTGGACTGTTTCGGCAGCGCCAGGTGCACGCGGGAGGCGGCGATTCCGGACATGGCATTGATGGATCGCTCCAGTTCGCCTTCCATCGCTTTCTGATAACGCGCCTGTTCGATGAAGCGGCTGGTACCGAATCCCTGTTCGGCGAGCATTTCAAAACCGGAGGACCCCGTACCCACGCCCCCTTGATTCGCCAGCTGCATTTTCGCCTCATGTAACCGCGAGGCCGGCACCTGGAAAGCTCCGGTGATCGATTCGATCCGATAGGGAATATTCGCGCGGGTCAGCACCTGGGCGATGGTCGATGCCTCGCGATCCGACCCCGGGACGTGAAACGTCTGAAAGGCCGGCGCTCGTCCCCAGAGAATGGCGACCGAAATCGCCGCCAAAGTGACCGCGATCAGAATCAGAAGGGAGATCTGCCGTGCCACCGGCAGGCCTGATAGCCCCTCCAACTGCCTTGCGAAGTTGGTCAATGTAGCCATAGTTGCGATAAACGCTCAGCAGGGCGCCGCGTCACACCGACATGCGCATGATTTCCTGGTACGCCTCCACCACCCGGTTGCGCACCTGCAACAGCGACTGGAAAGAGATTTCCGCTTTCTGTCCCGCCACCATCACTTCCGCCAGATTGGTGCCGGGGTCACCGGCCAGATACCGATCCTGCAGCGCACCCGAGGTGCGCTGCGCCTGGTTCACCGCATCGAGTGACTCCTGCAAAAAACCGGCGAACCGTTCAATACCAGTTCCCGGCGCGGCGCCAACCGCTGGCGCTTGCAGATCCACTCGCCCCGATGCCTGGAGTTGACGCATCTGCGCCAACACACCCTCGACACCGACGCCGTTGACCGAGGACACGCTCACGCCTGACGTGCCAAAGGAATCGCGACACCTTCGTCACGCAGCCGTGCGACCTTGTAGCGCAGGGTTCGCTCGCTGATCCCCAGTGCACCCGCAGCGGCACGGCGGCTCGGGTGGTGCCCCAGGGCATGCAGCACCCGGTCGACCTCCTCGTCCCGCAGATGTTGGCGCAGCCCGCCTTCCTCGGCATTCGAGATCCTGTTTGCCGCGGAGCGATGTTCCCTGGTTGGCAGATCGAACAGCAGATGGCGCACGTCGATCACTCTGCCTTCGGCGAGAATGCTGGCCCGCTGGACCACGTTATGCAGTTCCCGCACGTTCCCCGGCCAATCGTGCTCCAGCAAACGCGCAATGGCCGCCTCACTGAATACCGCTTCGGGAGCGTGCGCCTTGAGTGCCGTGCGCGCCAGCGGCAGGATATCCGCGGTTCGTTCACACAACGGCGCAACCCGCAACGGCATGACACTCAGCCGGTAAAACAGATCTTCCCGAAAGCGGCCCGCTGCCACTTCCGCCGGCAGGTCGCGATTGGATGTGGCAATGATGCGTATATCCAGTTCGATGGTGTGCTGAGCACCGAGCCGCTCGACCTGGCGTTCCTGCAACACGCGCAACAGC
>JAYZWP010000179.1:0-2972 GCA_036142245.1 Pseudomonadota bacterium
CTTGCCATGATCAACATGCCCAATCGTACCCACATTCACATGCGGCTTCGTCCGCTCAAACTTCCCCTTGGACATCTCGTCAATCCTTACGTGAGTGCGTGAAACCCTGAGTCACCGCGTGGGTCACTCGTTGATAACTTTCTGTGCCACCATGGCCGGCGCTTCGGCGTACTTGCTGAACTCCATGGTGTAGGTTGCCCGACCCTGGGTCGCGGAACGCAGGTCCGTTGCGTACCCGAACATTTCAGCGAGCGGCACCTCGGCGTGAATCGCCTTGCCCAGGGGCACTTCATCCATACCCTGGATGATGCCGCGGCGGCGGTTCAAATCGCCCACCACGTCACCCATGTAGTCTTCCGGACAGACCACCTCGACTTTCATGATCGGCTCCAGGAGCGCCGGATCGGCATTACGCGCCCCTTCCTTGAAGGCCATGGAACCGGCGATCTTGAAGGCCATCTCGTTCGAGTCGACGTCGTGGTAAGAGCCGTCGTAGAGCGTCACCTTGACGTCGACCACGGGGTAACCGGCGATGACGCCGTTTTCCATCTGCTCCTGCACGCCCTTGTCGACTGCGCCGATGTATTCCCGAGGCACCACGCCGCCGACGATCCCATTGACGAACTCGTAGCCGGCGCCGGCTTCCTGCGGTTCGAGACGCAGGTACACGTGACCATACTGGCCGCGCCCACCCGTCTGACGCACAAAACGGCCTTCCTGCTCAACCGCCTTGCGGATCGCCTCGCGGTAGGCGACCTGTGGCGCGCCCACGCTTGCTTCAACGTTGAATTCCCGCCGCATGCGATCGACGATGATCTCGAGATGCAACTCGCCCATCCCGGAGATGATGGTCTGCCCGGACTCTTCGTCGGTGCGCACCCGGAAAGAGGGATCCTCCTGAGCAAGCTTGCCCAGGGCGACGCCCATCTTCTCCTGATCGCTCTTGGTCTTCGGTTCCACCGCAACGGAGATGACCGGTTCCGGGAACTCCATCCGCTCCAAGGTGATGACATTGTCGATCGCGCAAAGCGTATCTCCGGTGGTGACATCTTTCAGCCCCACCGCGGCGGCGATGTCCCCCGCGCGCACTTCCTTGATCTCTTCGCGGTTGTTGGAATGCATCTGCAAAATACGGCCGATGCGCTCCTTGCGACTCTTTACCGGGTTGTAGACGCCGTCCCCCGAACTGAGCACACCCGAATAGACCCGGAAGAAGGTGAGCGTTCCGACGAAGGGATCGGTGGCAATCTTGAAAGCGAGCGCCGAGAACGGCGCTTCGTCCTTGGACTCCCGAATGCCTTCCTCGCCCTTCTCGTCGATGCCGCGAATCGGCGGCACATCGACCGGCGACGGCAAGTAATGGATAACGGCATCCAGCATCGCCTGAACACCCTTGTTCTTGAACGCGGAACCACAGGTGACCGGGACGATTTCCGTCTTCAGGGTACGCGCGCGCAAACCCGCGCGAATCTCGTCGACGGTCAACGTCTCGCCTTCGAGATACTTGTCCATCAAGGCTTCATCGCCCTCGGCCGCGGCCTCGATCATCGACTCGCGCCATTTCTCGGCCAAACCGGTCAATTCCGCTGGAATGTCCTTCGCCTCGAAGGTGAGGCCACGGTTCTCCTCATCCCAGTAGATCGCCTTCATGGTGAGCAGGTCGATGACGCCGGAGAAATCCTTCTCCGCACCGATAGGCAACTGGACCGGCACCGGATTGGCGCCCAATCGGGTCCGAATCTGGCCCACCACGCGCAGGAAATCAGCGCCGTCGCGGTCCATTTTGTTGACGAAAGCCAACCGCGGCACGCCATAACGATCGGCCTGACGCCAGACCGTCTCGGACTGAGGCTCGACACCGCCTACCGAACAGAACACGGCGACGCTGCCATCGAGCACCCGCAGGGAACGCTCCACCTCTATGGTGAAATCGACATGGCCCGGGGTGTCGATGATGTTGATGCGGTGCTGATCCATATCACCGCTGCTGCCACTCCAGAAGCAGGTGGTGGCGGCGGATGTGATCGTGATGCCCCGCTCCTGCTCCTGTTCCATCCAGTCCATCACCGCGGCGCCGTCGTGGACCTCGCCAATCTTGTGGGAGATTCCGGTATAGAAAAGGACGCGCTCGGTGGTCGTGGTCTTACCGGCATCGATGTGGGCCATGATGCCGATATTCCGATAGCGATTGATGGGTGTTGCGCGGGGCACTGTCGTCGTCTCTTACTTGAAATTACCAGCGGTAATGCGAGAAAGCCTTGTTTGCTTCGGCCATCCGGTGGGTGTCTTCCTTCTTTTTCACTGCGCTGCCGCGATTCTCGATGGCGTCCGCGATCTCCCCGGCCAGGCGCTGCGCCATCGACTTCTCCCCGCGCTTGCGCGCCGCATCGATCAGCCAGCGCATGGCGAGCGCCTGCTGACGGGCCGGACGCACCTCGGTCGGCACCTGGTAGGTGGCCCCACCAACTCGGCGTGACTTCACCTCCACCATCGGCCCGACGTTATCGAGCGCGCGTCTCAACAGGTCCACCGGCTCGCCCGATGCGCGGGAAGAGACATGGTCAAGCGCGCCATAGACGATCTTTTCCGCGACCGACTTCTTTCCGTCGGCCATCACCACATTGATCAGCTTAGCCAGGGTGACATCGCCGAACTTGGGGTCAGGCAATATGTCGCGCTTCGTCGCTACTCTTCGTCTGGACATATATCACTATTTCCGGTCCGGGACAGAATGCCGCCGCGGCGGCGGACACTGTCGGATCAGCCGCCCCGGACGGGGGACGGCCGTTGATCTCAGGGTGCGATCAGCCTTTGGGCCGCTTGGCACCGTATTTGGATCGGCCCTGCCTGCGGTCCGAAACGCCGGACGCATCCAGGGTTCCGCGCACGGTGTGATACCGCACACCGGGCAAATCCTTGACTCGGCCGCCCCGGATCAACACCACGGAATGCTCCTGCAGGTTGTGACCCTC
>JAYZWP010000180.1:0-5116 GCA_036142245.1 Pseudomonadota bacterium
GGGGCCTTTGCGCTCCCGCAGGGCGTCGTTCAGTTCCGGGGAGAGCGGGAGCAGTTGCAGGGCGTCTTGCATCGGCATGCCGGTCAGGGCGTCGAGGATGGAGAGCAGTCCGGCGGTGAAATAGATGGGGGCGTCGTGCTTGTGTTCGCGGCCCAGGGCGATCAGTTCGCAGGTTCTGCCGCGCACCAGGGCCAGTTCGGTCAGGGCGTTACCGGAGCTTTCGAGGGAGCCGACGGTGAGCATGCTGATCCAGCGGGCGAGGTTGCGGATGCCCAGGATGACCACGGCGCCGTGGATGGTGTCGATTTCGCGCCGGGTGACGAAGGCGGCGGAGTTGATGAAGCGCAGCAGCTTGTAACTCAGCGAGACATCCTGGGCGATCAGCTCTTCGATTTCGCCGAGGTCGAACTCCGGCTGCCAGACCTTGCTCATCAGTTGCAGCAGGGTCAGATCGTTGCCGGGAATCTGACGCCCCTCCACGATCTGTGGCCGGGCGAAGAAATACCCTTGAAAGTAATCAAAACCCAGATCACGGCAGTACCCATACTCCTCCTGAGTCTCGACGCGAAGCGCGATCAGGCGTATTTGCGCCAGCGATCGAATGGATTCCGCTTCCCGCCGCAGGTCATCGGCGGTCAGGGAAGGCACATCGATCTTCACCAGGTCCGCCAGGTGAAGCAGATCGTAGGTATTGACGTTGGAAGCGGAGTGACTCAGGCAGATGCGGAAGCCGTCCTCGCGAAGGGCTTCGATCCCGTCGACGACCTCACGGACCGGTTCGGCGTCTTCCTGTACCTCCAACACATAGCGGGCAGGATCTAGCGGCACCGTGAGCTGCCCGTTCAGGAAATCCTCCGGCATGTTGACGAACGCCAGGTGTTCCCCGACCACTGTTTCTGCGCCGATGTCGATCAGGGTGTGGGTCAGCACCCGGGCGGTGGCGACATTGCCGTCGCCAAAGGTTGCTTCCTGTTGTCCCGGATTGCGAAACAGCAATTCGTAACCGAAGATGGAACCGTCCCGGTCGAGAATGGGTTGGCGTGCCACCCAGACGCTGGGCGCCTCAATTGCCGCGTCGGCCGCAATTGCATTGTTCATCACCTCTCCTCATAGCTCATCCGAACCACGGTAAAAGTTCCCGGTATCGGGGCTATCGGCACGCTCTTGCGAAAATTTAGGGAGAGCCGGGAGCCACCCACCCAGCCGGCTCGGGTTCCCCGACGATCTGGCCGGAGCCATGGCGGCGGTGTTTATCCCCGGCCGGCGCGCGGTGTTGCGTCAAATAGCAGGATCGCTGCGCAGCAGGACGGGGTGATGCCCGGTTTTTTGGTTTCCGGTGCTGCATCCCGGCGGCGTGATCCCGGGGTGCGGCGTCCCACGGGCGATCAACGGGCGACCTTCCGGCGACACGTTGCGCGGTTTTGAAGCCGTTTGGGCGGCGTATCGATTATGGGGAAGCTGGTAACTGAGGCGAGTCGCACCTCTATCCCCCCGGGGGTGGGCACAACTCGCGAAGGCGCGTCCGGCAGTGTGCCCCGTGTCACCGAGGCGCGTGTATCGGTTCCCCGTCGGGAAGCTCCACCGGAGCGGCGTGACGTAACGGCGGACGATGAGTCCCGGGGTTCAGCCCGTTATGCGTTACCGGTGTGCGAGATGCGTACGGCGCAAGGCCGCGAAAGCGCAGCTGCGCGCCGTGCCTTGGAAGACGTGTGCGACGCAGACGCGCGGAGAAAACCCGTCCAACAGGCGGGTGTTACTTGATTTTGGCTTCCTTGTACATGACGTGCTTGCGGACCTTGGGGTCGTACTTGCGCACTTCCATCTTGTCCGGGTGCAGCCGCTTGTTCTTGGTTGCCGTGTAGTAATGACCCGTGCCGGCACTGGAAACCAGTTTGATTTTGTCGCGCATCGCTGTTCCCTCAAAAAAATTTCCGCTGCGTGTTTCCGGGAGCCGGGCCGGTTACACCTTCTCCCCGCGCTTGCGCAGGTCCGCCAGCACCGCTTCGATGCCTTTCTTGTCGATGATACGCATTCCCCGGGTAGACACCCGCAGGGAGACGAACCGTTGCTCGCTGGGCACCCAGAAACGATGGTTCTGCAGGTTCGGCAGAAAGCGCCGGCGCCGCTTGTTGTGGGCGTGTGAAACGGTGTTGCCGCTCTGCGGCCGCTTGCCGGTTACCTGGCAGACTCGGGACATGGCACGATCTCGTCTGGTTTGTCGTCAAAGCCACCTGTCGGGATCCGCGGAACGTCTCGCTGATCCCTCGGTCATCTTCGATGGGGGATTCGCGCCACGGTCTCGATTTGGGCCGCGCTTTATACCAGATCGCGCCGCTGCTGGGTAGCGTCGGTGAGGTCATCGCCCGGTTTGTGGAATGACAGCTTGCCGCCGGCGGCGTTGCAACCGTCGTCCTCGTAGATCGGGATGTTTCCCCCCGGAGTGGCTTCGGGCGAAGCGAACTGTCTGGAAGTGAACCGCGGACGGATTAGGACCTTCCCGCCTCCATCTTCCCTGTGCTGCCGCCTTGGTGCTGCCGCCTTACAGTAACCCCTGCTCCGCGAAGGAGGTGGTCTGCTCGTCGCCGATCACGAGGTGGTCCAGTACGCGCACATCCACGAGACCGAGCGCGTCCGCCAGGCGGCGGGTGATCTCCCGGTCGGCAACACTCGGCTCCGCCACGCCGGAGGGATGGTTGTGGGCGAAGATCACCGCCGCGGCGTTGTGCCGCAGCGCGCTGCGCACCACCTCCCGGGGATGAATGCTGGCGCCGTTGATGGTGCCGCGAAACAGCTCCTCGAAGGCGAGCACGCGGTGGCGGTTATCGAGCAGCAGGCAGGCGAAGACCTCCTGGCGGTAATCCCGCATGCGGGCCTTGAGGAAACGTGCCGTGGCGGTCGGCGAGTCGATCGGCGCGCCGCGCTCGATGGTTTGGGCCAGCACCCGCGCCGTCAGGGTCGCGGCGGCGCGAAGCTGGGCGATCTTTGCCGGGCCCAGGCCGTTGACCTGGCACAGATCGGTGTCCTCGCGGGAAAACAGTTGGCGCAGACCGCCTGCTGTTTGCAACAGCTCCCGGGCGAGGTCCACCGCTGTTTTGCCGCGCCGCCCGGTGCGCAGCAGGATGGCCAGCAGTTCCGCATCGGAAAGCGCGTCCGCGCCGCGGCTGGCCAGCTTCTCCCGGGGGCGCTCCGCGGCGTCCCAGTCTCGGATGGTCATTCTTGTAGTACCTTTGGTGGCATACCGGTTCGTGGCCGGTAGACTGGCGAAGCTTATGTCGAGTCTCACCAACAAGCGAATTCTGCTCGGAGTGGCCGGCGGTATTGCCGCCTACAAGGCGCCCGACGTCTGTCGCCGTCTCCAGGAGGCAGGCGCCGAGGTCCGGGTGGTGATGACGCCAGCCGCGTGCGAGTTCATCACGCCGTTGACCCTGCAGGCGGTGAGTGGCCACCCGGTCCACCTGGACCTGCTGGACCCACGCGCTGAAGCCGCCATGGGCCACATAGAGCTGGCGCGCTGGGCGGACCTGATCCTGGTGGCGCCGGCGACAGCGGATTTCATGGCCCGGCTGGTTCAGGGCATCAGCGACGATCTGCTGAGCGCCTGTTGCCGGGCCGCCACCTGTCCCATCGCCGTGGCGCCGGCCATGAACCGCGGTATGTGGGCGGATGCCGCCACCCAGCGTAACGCACGGCAGCTGGCCGCGGACGGGGTTTTGCTGTTCGGCCCGGCGAGCGGCTCCCAGGCGTGCGGGGAGGTGGGCGAAGGGCGGATGCTGGCGCCGGCGGAACTGGTGACCGCCTGCGCGGGCTGCTTCGAGACGGGCAGCCTGGCCGGGCTGTCGAGGGAGAGCACCGCGGGTCCGACCTTCGAGCCGATCGATCCGGTGCGCTACATCGGTAACCGCAGCTCCGGGAAAATGGGCTATGCCGTGGCCGAAGCGGCGGTGCAGGCCGGCGCGCGGGTGACGCTGGTCAGCGGCCCGGTCGGTCTGCCGGACCCGGATCGGGTGGCGGTCACCCGGGTCGAGACCGCGCGGGAGATGTTCGATGCGGTGCAGCGGCTGTTGCCGACCGACATCTTCATCGGCGTCGCGGCGGTGGCCGATTACCGGCCGGTCGACCATGTGGCGCAAAAAATCAAGCGCGGCGGTGAGCCGCTCACCCTGACCCTGGAACCCAACCCCGACATCCTGGCGAGTGTTGCCGCTTCACCGCATCCGCCGTTTACGGTCGGCTTCGCGGCCGAGACGGATGACCCTGCCGGCCACGGGCAACGCAAGCTCGCCGCCAAGGGGGTGGATATGATCGCCGCCAACCAGGTGGGCGACGGCCAGGGTTTCGGGCAGGACGACAACGCCCTGCTGGTATTCTGGAACGGTGGCGGGCGCGCTCTGGAGCGCCGGCCGAAACGTGCCCTGGCGCGGGCTTTGATCGCGCTGGTGGCGGAACGCTTCCATGCAATCCATCGCACTGAAGATCATCGATCCGCGGCTCGGGACTGACTATCCCCTGCCGCAGTACGCCACCGACGGCGCCGCCGGGCTGGACCTGAGAGCCATGCTGAAAGCTCCTGTCGCTCTCGCACCCGGGGATTGTGAGCTGATCGGGACCGGCTTTGCCCTGCACATCGCGGACCCCGGGCTTGCCGCCGTGCTGCTGCCGCGCTCCGGCCTGGGTCATCGCAAGGGGTTGGTGCTCGGCAACCTGGTGGGGCTGATCGATTCCGATTACCAGGGGGAAGTGATGGTCTCCTGCTGGAATCGCGGTTCGGGCAGCGTGGTGCTCGAACCGGGCGAGCGGTTGGCGCAGATGGTCATCGTGCCGGTGGTGCGGGCGACATTCGATCTGGTCGAGGAGTTTCCGGCGTCGCGGCGCGGCGACGGCGGCTTCGGGCATACCGGCACGGCATGATGCGTCGCGACGCGATGCCGTGTAACGGCCGGACAGATCGCCGGTAACGGGGAGGGTGAGGATGGCGGGTTCCGTAAAGCGCACCATGACGTTGGCCGCGCTCGCGGCCCCGGGGGCGGCAATATTCTGCGCGGTCGGCGTGGTGGTCATCGCCCAGGCAGGCGCGGCGCAGACCCGCGAAGAGACCGCCGCGGCGCTGGCGGCGGCC
>JAYZWP010000181.1:0-4523 GCA_036142245.1 Pseudomonadota bacterium
TACCGCCGACCGGCCGGCGCAGCCAAGATCTTTCAGCTATATGAGTTTTTTCATCGAATCCGCCTGGGCTGAAGCCCCGGCGCAGCAGGGTGGCGGACATCTCCAGTTCCTGTTCACCATCGTCGTATTCACGCTGGTGTTCTGGCTGATCATCATTCGGCCTCAGGTCAAGCGTCAGAAGCAGCACCGCAAGATGGTGGACGAGTTGGCCAAAGGGGATGAGATCGTCACCAATGGCGGCACCTTGGGCAAAGTCACCAAAATCGGCGACAACTTTCTGTACCTGGAGGTGGCCGAGGGAGTCGAAATCAAGGTGCAGCGCAGCGCCGTGGCCCAAGTGATGCCGAAGGGCACCATCAAGTCCGCCTGACGGACCAGCCGGGCGGCCATGAATCGATACCCTTGGTGGAAAAATCTGCTGGTGGCCGCCGCGCTGTTGGTGGGATTGCTCTATGCCCTGCCGAACTTCTTCGGTCTGGCGCCGGCGCTGCAGATCTCGCCGGAGAATCGCGCGGCTTCGGAGGAGGACCTGCGTCGCGTCACGTTGGGGTTTGGCGTCGTCGGCGTGAAAGCGCAGTCCGTGGATCTGCCGGATGGACAGGTGGTGGCGCGTTTTGCCGATGTATCCGAGCAGTTGGCGGCACGCTCCCAGGTGCAGGCGGTGCTCGGGCGCGACTACCTCGTCGCCCTGAACCTGGTGCCCTCTGCTCCGGACTGGCTCAAAGCGCTGGGTGCCGAACCGATGTTTCTCGGTCTCGATCTGCGCGGTGGGGTCCACTTTCTGATGGAGGTGGATATGAATGCGGCGGTCGCCGCGGCCGGAGAGCGCTATGAGGAAGACATGCGCGTGTTGCTGCGCGAGCAGAACATCCGTTACCTGTCCAGTACCCGCGTCGTGGGCGATGCCGATCGCAGCGGGGTGTTGATCAAGTTTCGCGAGGCGCCGGCGCGGGATGAAGCGGTGAAAGTGATCCGGAGTGATCACCCGGAGCTGGAAATCGAGGAACTGTCCCGGGATGGCGCCCCGGCGCTCGAGTTGCTGTTCTCCGATGATTTTCTGCGCGAAACGCGGGATTGGGCGGTGCAGCAGAACATCACGACGCTGCGTAATCGGGTCAACGAACTGGGTGTCGCCGAGCCGATCATCCAGCGCCAGGGCGAGAGCCGCATCATCGTTCAGCTGCCCGGCATCCAGGACCCCACGCGCGCCAAGGAAGTTCTGGGCGCCACGGCGACCCTTGAGTTCAAGCTGGTCAATGAAGAGGCGGACCCGGCCGCGGTACTCGATGGCCGACCGGTTCCCGGGTCGCGCGTTTATCCGATGCGTGACGGCGGGCGGATTCTCCTGAAAAAGCGCACCATCCTGACCGGGGAGAGCATTACCGATGCCTCTTCCGGCATCGATTCCCAGACCGGCGGGCCGGTGGTGCACGTTTCGCTCGACGGGCGCGGCGCAAAGTTGTTCGAGCAGGTGACCGGTGAGAACATCGGTCGCCGGCTGGCGGTGATTTTTATCGAAAACAAGATGGCAGAGATCCTCGGCGACAATGGCGAGGTGCGCCGCGTCGCCCAGGTGAGCGAGGAGGTGATCACCGCGCCGGTGATCCAGGATCGGCTGGGACGGCGGTTCCAGATCACGGGACTCGACAGTCCGCAGGAAGCTCGTGACCTGGCGCTGCTGTTGCGTGCCGGCTCCCTGGCGGCGCCGGTCACCATCGTGGAGGAGCGCACGGTCGGCCCCAGCCTGGGGCAGGACAATATCCGGCAGGGTGTCTACGCGGTGATCATCGGCTTGTTGCTGGTAGCCGTCTTTACAGTGTTCTGGTATCGCGGTTTCGGTGCCGTGGCGGTTCTGGCACTGGGTTTCAACCTCCTGCTGTTGGTGGCGCTGCTGTCTTTGCTTCAGGCTACTCTGACGTTGCCCGGTATTGCCGGCATCGTGCTGACGGTGGGTATGGCGATTGACGCCAATGTGCTGATTTTCGAGCGTATCCGGGAGGAGATCGCCAATGGTAACTCGCCTCAGGCGAGTATTCGCGCCGGTTATGAGAAGGCGTTCGGCACCATCCTCGATGCCAACGTCACCACCCTGATCGCCGCGGTGGTTTTGTTTATATTCGGCACCGGGCCGATACGGGGGTTTGCCGTTACGCTGTCGCTCGGGCTGATAACGTCCATGTTCACCGCCATCATGGTGACGCGGGCGATCGTCAATTTGCTCTACGGCAACCGCCGCCTGTCCCGGCTGGCGATCTGAGCGGGAGACTCGACGACCATGGCACGCTCGATCCCAGGGTTTCGATTCATGGCCTACCGCCGCGTCGCTATGGTGGTGTCGGCACTGCTGCTGGTCGGCTCAATGGCGTCACTGGCGGTCCGGGGGCTCAACTTCGGCATCGATTTCACCGGCGGAACGCTGGTTGAGGTGAGGTATTCGGTGCCGGGGGATGTGGGTGATGTACGGAACGCCCTGTTGGATGGCGGATTCGCGGATGCGACCGCGCAGCACTTCGGCGACGCGAGCGACGTGCTGGTGCGCCTTCCGGCCAGCGACACAGGAGATCTCGGCGTCCGGGTTCTGCAGGCGTTGCGCGCCGCGGCAGCGGAAGGCGAGACGGTGGACCTGCGGCGCGAGGAGTTTGTCGGTCCCCAGGTCGGAGATGAACTCGCCGAGGATGGCGCGCTAGCGATGATCTGGGCGCTGGGTGGAATTCTGGTCTACATCGCATTCCGCTTTCGCTGGCAATTCGCTCTGGGCGCGATCGCGGCGCTGGTTCATGACACCATCATCACCGTAGGTTTTTTCTCGGTGACCCGATTACCGTTCGACCTGACCGTGCTGGCGGCGCTGCTCGCGGTCATCGGATACTCACTCAACGACACGATCGTGATCTTCGACCGCATCCGGGAGACTTTCCTGCGGCGCCGAAAAGGGACCGTCATGGAACTGATCGACAGGTCGTTGAACGAAACGCTGTCGCGTACCCTGGTGACCGGTGTAACCACCCTGCTGGTACTCGTCGCCCTGCTTGTGGTGGGCGGTGAAGTGATCCGCGGTTTCGCTATCGCGCTGATCCTGGGTGTCGTCATCGGCACTTATTCGTCGCTCTATATCGCGAGTCCCGTGCTGTCGATGCTCGGGCTCACGCGGGAGGACATGCTGGAGGGGGAAAAGGAGCAGGCGGTTCCTTAACAATAGGCGGTAGATAGGCGGTGCGGCGACCACGTCGCTTGCAGCCGTCGCGGCGTCGTAACCGGCCGCCGGGTCGGATAACGCTTGCTCCGACTGCGTTTCTGCTCAGCCTGGGTTCCCCAGAAACTCCTCAAGGCGTAACAGATCCGCCTGACCGTTCTCGATGCGGACGATCTCCGCCCCATCGCTCCAACACCCCATCACGAGTCTTTGCGCGAACCCTTCGTTGCGCGGATCCCTATGGACGGCGGGACGATGGGTATGGCCGTGGATCAAGGTGGGAATCCGGTAGTGGTCGTGAAGCGCACGCAATCCGGGTTGCGTGACATCCATCATCTGTTCGGCTTTCCCCGCCGCGGCAGTCTGACTGGCGTCACGAAGCTGGCGGGCGAATGCCTCGCGCTGCTCGATGGGACTGGCAAGAAACTCGCTCTGCCAGGCGGCGGAGCGCATCCGCGTGCGGATCTGCTGGTACGCGGTATCGTCGAGACAAAGCGCGTCGCCGTGACTGAGCAGAAATGGTCTGCCGGCCTGGAAGATCGGTAAGGGGTCCGCGGCGAGCACTGCCCCCGTGGCTGCACGAAAATCCTCACCGAAGAGAAAATCATGGTTCCCGGCGAGTAGTGTGACGGCTACGCCGGACGCGGTCAGGCGTGCGATGATTTCCACTACCCCGGCGTAGGCGGTGAGGCTGGCGTCGTCACCCAGCCAGGCGTCGACCAGGTCGCCGAGAATAAAAAGCTGCTCGGTGCATGCGGGAAGGCGTTCGCAGAAAACGCCGAATCGTCCGAAACCTTCATTGGGTCCCGGAAGCAGGTGTAGATCAGAGATGCAATAAGCGGTCACGGCGCGCCGCCATTCGGCGGCGGGTAGCTAGTGCCGGTAGCTAGTGCGGGTAGCTAGTTCAGCACGTCGATGGTCTCGATCACGACCGGCTGCTGCGGAGCGTCCTGGCGGAACGGGCCGGCAGCCCCCGTGGGCACCTGCTTGATGCTCTCCACCACCTCCATGCCGGCGGTAACCTGGCCAAATACCGCGTAACCCCAGCCGCGCATATCGGGTGATGTGTAGTTCAAGAAATCGTTGTCGGAGACATTGATGAAGAACTGCGCGGTGGCCGAGTGGGGGTCCTGCGTCCGGGCCATGGCGATCGTGCCCGTATCATTCTTCAAGCCGTTGTCTGCTTCGTTTTCGATCGGCTCGCGGGTCGTTCTTTGCTGGAAGTCCTCTGTGTACCCTCCACCCTGGATCATGAATACATCGATCACGCGGTGAAATATTGTGCCGTCGTAGAATTCTGCTTCGACATAATCCAGAAAGTTGGCGACCG
>JAYZWP010000182.1:0-6988 GCA_036142245.1 Pseudomonadota bacterium
GCCGCCTGCGCCGCCTCGCGCACCGCCTCAAGCGACATGAGCGGTTCCGGTGTCAGGCCCGTGTCGTGGTGCACACTTTGCGGACAGTAGGCACAATCCTCCGGACAGCCGCCGGTTTTGACGCTCAGCAAAGTGCTCAACTGCACCCGGTTGGGCGTGAAGTGTTGCCGGTGCACCCGCTGGGCGTCCAGCAGCAGATCGTTCAG
Source organism: Pseudomonadota bacterium (assembly GCA_036142245.1). GTDB lineage: Bacteria > Pseudomonadota > Gammaproteobacteria > Immundisolibacterales > Immundisolibacteraceae > JAYZWP01. The sequence goes on from JAYZWP010000182.1 coordinate 207, forward strand.
CGGTTGGGCGAAGAGCGCCAGCGCCTGCGGCAGGGTCCAGCGGGTTGTCACGGTATCGGTGGCGGTCATGGTCGGGAAAGCTCTCAAGCGGGGCGGAAACAGAAGAATCAGTGCAGGAGATTAGATTGACCACGGCGCTTGTCAACCCGAATCCAGCGAGAGGTTAACGGTCCTGGCCACCGCGGCGCTGCTGCGCCCGCGTCTGTTCGACCGGCTGCTGCCGCCGGTATGTCGTCTGTGCGGAGAGCGCAGCCATAGCGCCATGGAGCTGTGCGAAGGGTGTTGGCAAGACCTGCCGCGCAACACGCGGTGCTGCTCGCGATGCGCCATCCCGCTGTCCCAGCCCGGCGTCTGCGGTCGCTGCCAACGCGACCCACCTGCCTTTGACGGTGCTTTCGTTCCCTTTCTCTACCGTGCGCCGTTCGATCACTGGCTTCCGGCCCTCAAGTTCCACGGCGAACTCTCCCTGGCGCGCCTGCTGGGCCAACTGCTGGCCACGGAGTGGTTGCTGCGGGCCGGATCGTCGCCCCTCGACGTGACCGGCCCCCTGATACCTGTGCCGCTGCACCGCTCGCGGCTGCGCGAGCGCGGCTATAACCAGGCCCGGGAGATTGCCGCGGCCGCTGGGCCCCTGTTGGGACAGCGGTTATCACCTCTGGTAAAGCGGATACGGGCCACGGCGCCCCAGACCGACCTCAAGGCAGCCCAGCGGACACGCAACGTGCGCGACAGCTTCTCGACCAGCGGGCCCGTTCCGGACCACCTGTTACTGGTCGACGATGTCTTGACCACCGGTGCGACCGCCGCCGAGGTCGCCAGAACCCTGAAGCGGGCGCAAGCCGTGCGCGTCGGGGTAATGGCCTTGGCGCGGGTGTTACCGCCGGGGTCCGGCTGAAGAAGCTCCGCGAAATGCCTTACATGCAGGCGCCGCCGGACGGCTCACGGCGTTGCAAGGGCACCGGTCAGTTCAGCCACGGTGCCGAAGCCGTGCCGATCCAGATAGTCGCCGACTCCGGCATTGATGGTGCGGCATACCAGAGGATCGTAGAACAGCCCGGTGCCCACCCCCACCGTGGTGGCCCCGGCCAGCAGGAACTCGATCGCATCGGTGGCGTTCACGACGCCGCCCTGGCCGATGATGGGCACGCCCAGAGGTCCGGCGACCTGGTATACCTGATGCACCTTCAGCAACGCGATCGGCTTGATGGCGGGACCGGACAACCCCCCCTGACGGTTACCCAGTACGGCGGTGCGACGCTCCGCGTCGATCGCCATGCCGGTCACGGTGTTGATCACCGCCAGAGCGTCGCTGCCGGCCTCGATGCAGCGCCTGGCGTTCTCGGCGATGTCGGTCTGGTTGGGTGAGAGTTTCGTGATCAGCGGTTTGTCGGTCACGGCGCGGCACGCCGCCACCACCCGGGCGGACATCTGCGGGTCGTTGCCGAACTGCACCCCGCCTTCCTTCACGTTCGGGCACGAGATGTTCAATTCCATGCCGTGGACGGGCGAGTCGTCAAAACGGCGCGTCACCGCGACATACTCCTCGATGGTGGAGCCGGATACGTTGGCGAAATAGCGGGTCTCGGTGAAATCGAGCCGCGGAAGAATATCCCTGACCACCGCCTCGACACCGGGGTTTTGCAAGCCGATGGCGTTCAGCATGCCGCTGGCGGTTTCAGCCACGCGGTGCGGCGGATTGCCCAGACGCGCCTGACCGGTCGTGCCCTTCAGCACCACGGCGCCGACATCGGCGTGGGAGAATCCCGCCACCCGGGTGTATTCCCGTCCGAACCCCACGCAACCGGACAGCAGCACCAGTGGGGTGTTGAAGGCCAGGCCGCAAAAGTCGACGGCGAGACGCGGGTCCGCCGTGGCGTCGCGGACGTCACTCACCGCAGTCATGATTCAGATCGCCCTCTACCAGCCCGAGATACCACCCAACACCGGCAACATCATACGCTTGGCCGCCAACACCGGCGCGCTGCTGCACCTGATCGGGCCGCTCGGGTTCGAGCTGGACGACGCGCGGCTGCGGCGCGCCGGACTCGATTACCACGAATTCGCCACCGTGCGCCGACACCCCGACTGGGAACGGTTTCTCAGCGCCGTCCCGGGAAGCCGGTTGTACGCTTTCAGCACTAGGGGTCAACTCCCCTACACGGCGGCCCGTTTCGAAACCGGCGACATTCTGTTGTTCGGCCCGGAAACCCGGGGCCTGCCGACGCGGATCCTGTCGGTCATCGGCTCGGACCGCACCCTGCGTATCCCGATGATCCCCGGCAGCCGCAGTCTGAATCTGTCGAACGCGGTAGCGGTGGCCGTCTTCGAGGCCTGGCGTCAGACCGGTTTCCCGGGTTCCTGACGCCCGCGCTCAGCGCGGATCCCCCGCTCCAGCAGGTCCGCTACGACGTCACGGGGACTGGCCTGTTCATAGACCACGGCGTAAACGGCTTCACTGATCGGCATCTCCACACCATGCCGTGCCGCCAGAGCCTTGACCGACCGGACCGTACCGAATCCCTCGACCACCTGACCGATGTCGTCAGCGGCCTGATCACGACTCCTGCCTCGCGCCAGCGCGAGACCGGCGCGGCGGTTCCGGGACTGGTCGTCGGTACAGGTCAACATCAGATCGCCGGCGCCGGCGAGTCCCAGGAAGGTCGCTTCGCTCGCCCCCATGGCTTCCCCGTGGCGCCGCATCTCCGCCAGCCCCCGAGTGATCAAAGCGGCGCGTGCATTGGCGCCGAAACCGAGCCCGTCGCTGATCCCGGCCGCGATCGCCAGCACATTCTTTACCGCGCCGCCGATCTGCACCCCCACCGGATCGTTGGAGGTGTAAAGGCGCAGTGCGCGCCCGGTAAACCGCTCGGCCCACCAGCGGGCGGCGGTCTCGTCGTGACTGGCGGCCGTCATGGCGGTGGGCAGACCGAGCGCCACCTCCTTGGCGAAGCTGGGACCGGAGATCACGACCCCATCGCCGCGCCCGCCCAGCTCATCCCGCAACACGTCGCCCAGCAGCGCCAGCGTGTCCGGTTCCAGCCCTTTGGTAGCCCAGGCGATACGCTGCGCCGAGCGCAGCGTATCGCGTCCGGCGCGCACAACCTCGCGAAAGGCATGGCTGGGCACGGCGATCAGCACATTGGCGGCCGCGGACAGCGCCTCACCGAAATCCGCCGTGGGCTGCAACCCCCGAGGGAATACCGCCGCCGGCAGATAGCGTCCGTTACAGCGCAGCGCCGCCATCTCCTGTGCCTGGTCCGCATCCCGGCACCACAGAGAAACCGGATGTTCGTTACGTGCCAACACCAGCGCCAGGGCGGTCCCCCAGGAACCGGCGCCCAGCACGGTCAGCGACGTTCGCGAGTTATCCGACAATGGCAGCGCCCTGTCCGACCAGCGCCCTCAGTGCGTGACGGGCGATTCCCCGTTACCGGACTGACCCTTGGCATCGGCCTCGGCGAGATGTTGGCGATACAGCGCCTCGAAATTAACGGGATTCAACAGCAGGGGCGGCATCCCGCCGGCCACGGTCATGTCGGAAATCACCTGTCGCACGTAGGGAAACAGAATATTGGGACAGGTCACCCCGAGTGCCCACGCGAGCTGCTGCTGGTCGACGCCGCGAACCTGGAACACCCCGGCCTGATGCACTTCCACCAGAAACAGCACACTGTCATCCTTCTTCGCCTCCACGGTGGCGGTGACCACCACTTCGTGATCGTCGCCACCCAGTGCCGACGATGTCGCCCCCAGGTTGATGTTGATCTCCGGATTCACCTGACCGGAGAAAAGTCCCGGCGCGGCGGGCGACTCGAAAGAGAGATCTTTCAGATACAGCTTGCGGATGGAGAGCTGACCGCCCTGTGCACCGCTCTTCCCGTTCGCGGCATCGGGATCCGACGCGGCTTGGTTCATGCATACCCCCTGACAGTGAGTTGGTTCAGTTCAATCGGTGGAGCCGGTCGCCAGCAGGCCATCGAGCCGGCCGGCGCGCTCCAGGGCAGCGAGGTCGTCATAGCCGCCCACGTGCACGTCACCGACGAAGATTTGCGGCACGGTGCTGCGTCCGCTGCGCGCTTCCATCTCGCGGCGCAACCCGGCATCGCCGTCCACGACCAGTTCACGGTAGGCGACCTCCTTGCCATCGAGAAGCTGCTTCGCGCGCCAGCAATAGCCGCACCACTGCGAACTGTAGAGCGTAACCGGGACCGATGTCATGACGATGACGCCTGCGCTTTTGCCAACGGCAGATTGGCATCCTGCCAGACCCGCACTCCGCCCTGCAGATTGAAAACCTCGGCCACGCCGCAGCGCTTCACCTGCTTGGCGGCGACCGCCGGCCGCTGCCCGGCACCGCACACCAAAACTACCGGCTTGTCTTGTGACCATTTCTCGGCGGCGGCCCGGGATTCCAACTCCGCGTACGGCAGGTTGACGGCACCGGTGATATGCCCGGCATGAAACTCCTCTTCAGGCCGCACATCGACGACCCGGGCACCGCGATTGATCAGTGATACCGCCTCCGCGGTGCCGACGTTCTTGAAGCCGCCCAACAGATCGGCATGATGACTCCAGAAAATGAGGCCGAGCACCACCAAAATAGCGGCAAACAGCGGCCAATTGGCTGCGATGAACGGCATCCGTGTATATCAACCTTCAGGGGTGACTGGAACGAAGGAGCCAGGGCTTTGGCGACCGTGATCGGCGTTGTCCGAGCCCCGGCGAGTGTCATCATTATGATTTGCCGAGCTGCGGGACGCCAGAACCCTTCTGCAAACTTGCGCGATCATTGAGTCATGCCGACCTTCCGGAAAGACAATCATTGCCCGTCGCTTCGCGTCGCGCTGGCGTGGTGTATGACGTGGCTGGTGTTGTCGCTGCTGAGCACCGCCAGCGGCGCCCAGGACGATCCTGAAGCGAAGCTCGAGGCACTGCGCGCCGAGATCCGCAAGGTACAACGCGAACTGCAGCGCAAGAGTGAAGCCCGCGGCGAGGCCGAGCAGGCGCTGGAGCGAATCGAACAGCAGCTTGCGGAAACGTATCGCCGTGCGGCGAACCTGGTGCAGGAAACCGACCGCCTGGATGACGAACTCAGCGCGCTGGAGGCGCGCCGGGATGATCTGCGGCTCGGTCTTGAACAGCACCGGGAGCTGCTCGTGCGGCAGGCGCGTTTGGCCTATCTGATGGGCCGCCAGGAACGAATGAAATTGATCCTTAATCAACAGGATCCCGCATTGATCCACCGGATGCTGAAGTATCACGATTATCTGTCCGATGCGCGCCACCAACGCATGCAGGCTCTGACCGATCAGATCGCGACCCTCGCCTCGGTGGATGCGAAGATCCGTGAACGGCGCGGCGACCTGGCGCTAGCCCGTGAAGCGGCCGACCAGGAACAGGTCACCCTAAAAACACAGGCGCGGGAGCGTCGCGCCGTACTGGAACGACTGCTCGCGGCGATGGCATCCGACCGCGAACGGCTCGGCAAAATGGGCCGCAACGAGGAGCAGCTCCTCGAACTGATCGACCGCTTGCGCCGCCACCTCGATGACATCCCCGACGATCTGGACGGCGACTTCGCGAGCAACCGCGGCAAGCTGCCGTGGCCGGTGGACGGCGAGGTACTGAATCGGTTCGGAGAATCCCGCAACGTGGGAAAACTGCGCTGGAACGGCACCGTATTGGGCGCCGCCGCCGGCACCAAAGTGCGTAGCATCCATCCGGGCCGCGTCATCTTCGCCGACTGGCTGCGCGGCTTCGGTCTGCTCATCATCATCGACCACGGCGCCGACTACATGACGCTGTACGGCTACAACGCGACGCTCTACAAACAGGTCGGCGACTGGGTCAGCGCCGGAGAAACCGTCGCCCTGGTCGGCGACAGCGGTGGGCAGTCCCGGACCGGTCTCTATTTCGAGATCCGCAAGGCCGGCAAACCGATCGATCCGGCGAATTGGTGCCGCCAGGCTTCGCGCGACCTATAATCTGTGCAACCCCATCCGCCGGTCACGATGCTGTCGACCGGCCAATCGTACAAGAGCTTCTCTAACATGCGTCTGCCTGCGATGTTCCGAGCGGCCGTCCTGATCACGGCCGGTATCCTGCTGGGCAGTCTGTTCGCCGACCAACCTCTGGTGTTCGCCCAGAAGGATGACGACGAGGAGACCAGTTCACTACCTCTGGACGAGTTGCGCGCGTTCACCGAGACCTTTGCGCTGATCAAGCGCAACTACGTGGAACCGGTGGATGACAAGAAACTGCTCGATGCCGCGCTGCGCGGGATGCTGGCGGGCCTGGACCCTCATTCCAGCTATCTGGACGGAGAAGATTACAAGGAACTCAAGACCGGCACTTCCGGTGAGTTCGGTGGCCTCGGCATCGAGGTCGGCATGGAAGACGGCTTCGTCAAGGTCATCGCCCCGATCGACGACACCCCGGCCCAGCGCGCCGGCATCGAGCCGGGCGACCTGATCGTGCGCCTCGACGAACAGCCCGTGAAAGGGATGTCGCTATCGGACGCAGTAAAGATCATGCGCGGTAAGCCAGGCACGGACATAGAACTCACCGTGGTGCGCGAGGGTGAAGCCAAACCACTCAAGATCGTCATCACCCGCGCCGTCATCCAGATCACCAGCGTACGCAGCCGCATGTTGGAGCCGGGCTACGGCTACCTGCGTGTGTCGCACTTTCAGGTCAACACCGGCAAGAAAATGCGCGAAGAACTGGCCAGCATGACCGAAGACCAGCCGCTCCAGGGTCTGGTCCTCGATCTGCGCAACAAC
>JAYZWP010000183.1:0-8017 GCA_036142245.1 Pseudomonadota bacterium
AGGGCAGCGTCGATGTCGACGCCGCCCGGCTGGCGCAGGAAAACGTCATACTGCTTGGCGAGGGGCACTGCTTTCGCGACCAGGTGATTCATGCGTGCCCGGCCTGCGTCGCCAACGAGCTGCCGGAAAGTCCCATGCAGCGCAACCTCGAAGGCAGTTCCCTTGAGACCATTCGCTACATGGTAGCCAGCGGGCTGGGAATTTCGGTGGTGCCGGGCTCGGCGATGGTGCCCCTCGGCAAGGATCCGCTGCTGGGAATCTGTCGTTTCGCGGAACCCGCGCCGCGACGGCAGATCGCACTGGCGTGGCGCACCACCTATCCGCGTATCGAAGCGATCGACAGGCTGACGGAAATTCTGCGCGAGGCGACCCCGGCCGGCGCGGACTCGTTACAGGACTGAGTTTGTGGCCGGATCCGCCAAACGCAAGGGCCGCCGCGGCCCGACGCGGCGCCGTCGCAAGGAGTCGCCACGTCCCAGGCGCTGGTTGCGTCGGGCAGTGGTGTGGGGCTGTCTGGCCGCCGTGCTCGCTGGCGGCATCTACCTGTTCTGGCTCGACCTGTGGGTGCAGCGGGAGTTCGACGGGCGGCGCTGGGCGCTGCCGGCGCGGGTCTACGCCCGTCCCATGGAACTCTATGTCGGGGCGCCGGTCAGCCGCCGGCAGCTCATGGACGAACTGGACCGATTGGGTTACCAGCGCCAGCGACAGGCCGACCAGCCCGGTACCTTCGCTGTAACCGACGGTGGGGTCGCGGTCCACCGGCGGCCGTTCCGTTTCTGGGACGCAGATGAGACGGCGCTGACCGTCCAGGTGCATTTCGCCGAGGGTAGTGTGCTCGATCTGCGCCGTGGCGCGGCCGTCGTCGATCTGTTGCGGCTGGACGCGCCACTGATCGGCAGCTTTTATCCGGCCAGCGATGAAGACCGAGTGTTGGTGCGTTTGCAGGAGGTGCCTACGCTATTGGTCGAGGCACTGATCGCAGTCGAGGATCGCGGTTACTGGACCCATCACGGCATCTCGCCGCGCGGCATCGCCCGGGCGTTATGGGCCGACATCCGCGCGGGCGAGGCAGTGCAGGGGGGGAGCACGCTCACCCAGCAGCTGGTGAAGAACTTTTTCCTCACACCGGAACGCTCCTTGCGGCGCAAGCTCCAGGAGGCCGCGATGGCCCTGATGCTGGAGCGCCACTACAGCAAGGAGGAGATTCTCGAAACCTATCTGAACGAGGTGTTTCTCGGTCAGGTTGGCAAGCGAGCCGTACACGGCTTCGCCCAGGCAAGCTGGCTCTATTTCGGGCGGCCGTTGCAGGAACTGGGCACCGGGCAGCTAGCCCTGCTCGCCGGCATGGTCAAGGCACCCAGCGCCTATAACCCGCGCCGTCAACCAGACCAGGCGAAGGCGCGCCGGAACCTGGTGCTGAGCGTCATGGTGCGGGAGGGAATCCTGGACGACCGCGCCGCACAAACGGCCCGGGCGCAGCCCCTGGGCGTCACCGAGTCTTCACCCATAGGCGCCAACCGTTATCCCGATTTCCTCGACCTGGTCCGCCGGCAGTTGCGTCGTGACTATCCCGACAGCGTGCTGCGGGAAGAGGGGTTACGGCTGTTCACGACCCTGGACACCGCTGCTCAGGAAGACCTGGAAGAGACCCTGCGCGACGATCGGTTGTTCCCGTCCCGGGAATTGCAGGCCGCCGCCGTGGTGACCCAGGTCGCGACCGGTGAAGTGCTCGCCCTGGCCGGCGGACGCCAGGCGCGTGCCGGCGGTTTCAACCGTGCGCTGGACGCTGTGCGGCCGGTCGGGTCGCTCGTCAAGCCGGCGGTGTATCTGGCGGCGCTGGAGTCGCCGGAGCGTTTCCACCTGGCCACCCCCCTTCCTGACGAGCCGCTGGAAGTGGCACTGGACAACGGGGATGTCTGGGTACCGCAGAACGCCGACAAGCGGTTCCGCGGTTCGGTACCGCTGCTGGACGGACTGGTTCAGTCGCTGAATGTTCCGACCGTGAACCTGGGGCTCGCCGTCGGCACCGAGCGGGTCGCCGACACCCTGCGCCGCCTGGGCATCACCCGGCGTATCCAGACTAACCCCTCGTTGCTGCTGGGCGCCCTGGAGCTGTCACCGATCGAGGTGGCCCAGGTCTATCTGACGCTGGCCGACAGTGGTTTTCACACCCCGCTGCGCGCCATCCGGTCGGTGACGGATCACGCCGGAGAACCGGTCAACCGTTATCCGCTGAGGGTACAGCAGACCGTCGCGCCGGTGCCGGCGTTCCTCATCAACACGTTGCTCCGGGAAGTGGTGGTGCGGGGCACGGCGCGCTCCCTGGCCGTGCGGTTTTCGCCCGAACTGGGCATCGCCGGCAAGACCGGCACCAGCGACGACACACGGGATGCCTGGTTCGCCGGCTTCACCGGCAATCTGGTGACGGTGGTCTGGGTGGGGCGGGATGACAATGCCCAGACCGGACTGCATGGTGCGTCCGGAGCATTGCCGCTATGGGCGGAGTTCATGGCGCGGCAAAATCTGCAGCCTCTGGTATTGCCGCAACCGCAGGAGATCGTCTGGGTACGGGCGCCCGGCGGCGTGTCGTCGGTCAGCGGCGGACCAGGACACTGCAACGGCGAGCCGGCGCTGCCGGTGGCTGCTCAGTATGTACCGTCAGGGTTGCTACCCTGTGGCCGAAACGACACCGGCGGCGCGGTGACCCGACCGCTGCGCTGGCTGAGGAACCTGTTCGAGTGATGCATTTGGGATATCTAGGAGAGCGACGCGGCGTGAGGCGGTCCGGGTTGACTCTGATGCTGCTGGCGGGTCTTGCCGGATGCGCGCAGCCGCCTGTGCGTCCGTCACCGGCTCCGGTCAGCGGACCCGCCCAGACGGCGTCACCGCCGGTGCAGGGATCTGCCCCAACCCCGCCGGTCGCTCCGGCGCCGGTCGTTGTACCGTCGCCAATCGTGGCGACGTCCCTGCCGGCGGCTGCCAGCGCACTGGCCGCCGCCGCGCAAGCCCAGCGCCAGGCCGGCGACTACGCGCGGGCCGCCGCCAGTCTGGAGCGTGCACTGGGGATCAGCCCGCACAGCGCGGAACTCTGGCATCAGTTGGCCGCGATACGCCTGGCTGCCGGCGAACCGGAGCAGGCGGCGCAGCTCGCCGCCCGCTCCAACGCCCTGGCCGGCGACGACCCGGACCTCAGGGCGAGGAACCGGGCTATTCTGGAAGCTGCCGGCGGGCGCTGATAGTCCGACGCGGAAGCTCTGACCCATTCAGAACTTTCCGGCGGGGGCGATCAACCGGACAGCAGCTTCTCCTCGGCGCTTTCAATGTCGTGGCTGGTGCCTTTCAGCACCATGACGTCGCCCGGATGGAGGACCGTGTCGTTGTCCAGCGGACGGGCTTCCCCCTGCTCATTGGCGAGACTTTCCAGGCTGATGCGCTGTTCGCCAAGCGCCAGTTCATTCACCATTTTGCCGACGGCCCATGCCTGGGGCGGCAGGTGGACCGGGTGGCGCATGGTCAGTTCCCGGCCCCTGGCATCGACCACTTTGGAGCCCTTGCCATGGTAGAAACCCTGCAGCAGGGCGTACTGCTCGTCCCGCACGGACTGGATGGCCGCGTCGACGCGCTGTGCCGGGACACCGAGGGAGTTCAGCGTGTGGGAGGCAAGCGTCAGGCTCGCCTCGAAGGTCTCGGGTACCACATCGGTCGCCCCGGCCGCCAGCAGGCTTTCGAAATCCCGGTCGTCCCGCGTACGTACCAGAATCGGCAGGTCACCGGCCAGCGTCCGGGTGGTGGCTATGATGTCGAGCGCGACACTCTGGTCGCTGAAGCTGATCAGCACCATGCGCGCGTGTTCGATTCCCAGCGACTGCAGGAAAGCGGGTTTGGCCGCATCGCCGTAATGGACCGGTTCCCCGGCGCCTTTGGCCTCCTCGACCCGACGCGGATCCGAGTCGATCGCCAGGTAGGGTATCCCCTGGCGCACCAGAATTCTGGCTACCGACTGCCCGACCCGCCCGAAGCCGCAGATGATGACGTGTCCCGCCAGGTCCGTCGGGGTGGGCTCCTCGGGGGCATGCTCCGGGTCGGTGGTCATTCTGGCGTGTGAGAGCAGCAGGCGGACCAGGGTGCGGTTGTGACGCACAAGCCAGGGGGTCGCCACCATGGTGACGACGATGGCGGCGATTACGACCGCGTTCACGGATGGCGAGACGAGACCCAGGCTCAGTGCGAGCGCCAGCAGGGCGAAACCGAATTCACCTGCCTGAGAGAGCATCAGCGCGGCCCGGGCCGAGTCCTCCAAAGCCTCTCGGAACAGCCTGCCGAGCAGCACCACCAGCGCGAAATTGATCACCATCACCGCCAGGGCGATGGCCAGAATCCAGTACCAGGCCTGCGCCAGGATCGACAAGTCCAGCAGCATGCCGACGCTCACGAAGAATATCCCCAGCAGCAGGTCCCGGTAGGGGCGGATATCGGCATCTATCTGGTGCCGGTAATGGCTCTCGCCAAGCATCATGCCGGTAATGAAGGCGCCGAGCGCCATGGACAGGCCCATCTCCTGCGTGACCGCCGCGGCGAGCAGTGCCACCATCAGGGCGGTCAGGGCGAAAAGTTCGCCGGAGCGGCTACGCGCCACCTCCTCGAACAGCCGCGGCAGGACCCACTTGCCCAGGGCGAGCAGCACCACCAGCAGCAGCAGGCCACTGCCGAGTGACCGTGCCAGGGAGCTGAGCAAATCGTCATCGGCGCCGGCACCCAGGGCGGGAATCAGAATCAGGAACAACACCGCGGCCAGGTCCTGGAACAGCAGAATGCCGATGGCGAGTTGGCCGTAACGGGTGTGCAGTTCACCGCGCACGTTCAGTTCTCTGCCCACCAGCGCCGTGGAAGACAGCGCCAGCGCCGCGGCGACGACGAAGGCGGCAGGTGCCGCGAGCCCGCACAGCAGACCAAGCAACAGAAAGACCGCGGTACAGGAGAGAACCTGTGCGCTGCCCATACCGAATACCAGCGTCCGCATCGCCAGCATCCTGGGAAGCGAGAACTCCAGCCCGAGGGTGAACAGCAGGAAGACGACGCCGAACTCGGCGATTCCGCTAATCGCCCCTTCGTCATGGATCAGTCCCAGTCCCCCGGGGCCGATCAGCAGGCCGGTCGCGAGATAGCCCAGGATGGGCGGTAACTGGAGACGGTGCAGCAAGGTGACGGCCGCGACCGAGGTGGTGAGGATCACCAGCAGTTCGAAGAAAAATTCGTGTTCCATCACGCCGGCTCCGGTGGCGATCGCGTCACGGTATCCTCAAGGTCGACAGGGCGTGCTGCGTTCTCGGGTACCGATGCGTGAATGTCCGCACCTGTCTCGTGCACGCCTGTCGCCGCATCCCTCACGGTCATTGCTTGGTGGGCTCCATTCTGCACATTCCCAGGCGACCCCGCCTCGTGCGGGGCGGCAGAACCCTCGCCGCTCGGCGCCCCCCCCCACCTGAAAACGGGACCGGCTCAATCGGCCGATCCGCGAGTGTCGAAGCGGCGCCGCGCGATGTTTTGTCAGCGGCGGTGCGACCGGCGTATTGTCTAGCGCGGCGGTGACACAGCCGTTGGTCGGACTCCGCCACGGTCCGATACCGCCGTGGTCTGCCCGCCGGTGACCCGGAAAAGCTACACCGCGGCGCCGCATCCGGCGTGGGCCCGCCACTTTCACAATCGACGCACGAATGGAGAATCATATGACGCGCAGCATCAATCGGGCCGGTCTTGATCTGGTGAAACACTTCGAGGGGTTCTACCCGCAGGCCTATCGCTGTCCGGCGGGGATCCTGACCATCGGCTACGGACATACCGGCAGCGACGTCACGGACGGTCTGCGCATCAGCCCGGCACGCGCCGAGAGCCTGCTGAAGGACGATCTGGCATCGGCCTGCGTGGCGGTGCGGGAGCGGGTTCAGGTCCCCCTCACGGACAATCAGTTCGCTGCCCTGGTGAGCTTTACTTTCAATTGCGGCGCCGCCAATCTCGCATCCAGCACTCTGCTAGCGAAACTCAATCTGGGTGACTACGCAGCCGTGCCCGGCGAACTGAACCGCTGGGTTAAGGCGACCGATCCGGCCACGGGGCGCAAACGCAGTCTTCCCGGGCTGGTGCGCCGGCGCGAGGCGGAAGGCGATCTGTGGTTGACGCCCGACTGCACCCTGCCGGCCGCACAGCGCGCCATCCCTCAGCAGATCGAGCCGCCGGATGAGGAGAGCCGCTACCGCGTCGTCGCCCGTTCCGGTTTGCGGCTGCGCGGTGGCCCGGACCTGACATTCGACACCATCGAAATCCTCGCCACCGGCCAGGAAATCACCGCCCGGCAGCGCCGCGGGGAATGGGTCGAGGTGGACAAGAATGACGACGGCCTGGTCGACGGCTGGGTGTTCGCAGCCTATCTGGAGCCCGTTGCCTGACCGCGGGCGATTCTCGCCGCGTAGCCGGCCCGTTGCGCAGGTACACGTGGCGGCGGGCGGCCGGAAAGCGCGTCGCGGGATGACCGATTCATTTTCCCGTCATGACCCAGACGCCGTCCCAGCCCTCTTCCGGGGGGGTCTGCGCGTAATGCTGGCAACGCTTGAGATAGAGGTGGCTCGGACCATCCTCGGGAGCCAGTTGCAGGACCGTGTCGAAGGATCGCGCCGCCCCCATCCAGTCCCGGGCGTGATACCGTTCCAGACCCTGCGAGAAGTGCGCGAGCGCCTCATCCATCTGCGGGAACGAGCATTGATCGTGGTGGTCCAGCGCCTCGAAAACGGCCACCGGCTGTTGCCGTCCTTTCACGCGGATGAGGTCTATCTGTCGGCGGCGTGCGCCCTTCACCAGCGCTTGAAGGGTGTCTTCGCTGAACAGGATCGGCACGTCGTAGTATTTGGTCGCGCTTTCCAGGCGCGCCGAGAGGTTGACGGTGTCGCCGATCACCGTGTAGTCCATCCGTTTCGGCGAGCCGATGTTTCCGGCGATCAGTTCGCCACTACTGATCCCGACACCGATCTGGATCTCCGTCAGCCCCGCAGCGTGCCGCCGCTGGTTGAATTGCCGCAACCGGGCGATCATCAGATTGGCTACCTGCAGCGCATTGTCGGCGTCCCGGCCGGTACTGAAGGGGGTGCCGAACAGCGCCATGATGGCATCACCGATGTACTTATCGAGGATACCGTTGTGGGCGAAGATCACCTCCACCATCTCAGTGAAATAGTCGTTCAGCATCGCCACTGTCTCCCGGGGGCCGAGCTGTTCGGCCAGGGTGGTGAAGCGGCGGATGTCGGAGAACAGCACCGTCGCTTCCTGCGCCGTCCCACCCAGGGCCTCCGCGCCGCTTTCCAGTAGCTTGTCGGCGACCTCCTTGGTCATGTACCGCGCCATGGTGCTCTTCAGACGCTTCTCGGCGCTGATGTCCTCCAGGATCATCATGTAACCGATGGTGCATTCGCTCACATCGATCAGCGGCACGACGGACGCGTTGACCGAGATTGTCTTGGCCTCGCCGATGTGCAGTTCGGCGTCGACCGTGATCTGCACTTCGCCGCTCTCGATGACCGCGTCCAGTGCCGTCATGAGCCAGCCGTTGCTGGGTGCGCCAAGCAGTTCCTTCGCGGATCGCTGCAGCACCGATTCGAGCGTCCAGCCCATGAAGCGCAGCACCGCTTCGTTGGCCTTGACCAGTTCGCGTTCCGCATTGAGCGTGATCACACCGGTACTCAACGAGCGCAGGATGCTCTCGTTGTAGTTCCGCTCGTTCAGTACTTCTCGAAACAGGCGGGCATTTTCCAGGGCGACTGCGGCCTGTGCGCCGAACGCCTGCAGCCGCTGTTCGTCGTTGGTCAGGAAGGGGCCGCCTCTACCAGATAACGCCAGATAGGCCGTGATATATCACGGCCTTTTTGTTTATTAACAAAAATGAGTTACAAACTTATCGTGGGGGAATTTCAGCTTCCTCGCGTACTCCGACAAATGCTGCAAACTCCGCCGCGGAACAGGTCTGCACATT
>JAYZWP010000184.1:0-5619 GCA_036142245.1 Pseudomonadota bacterium
GGACGCTGGCAGGCAGTATCGGGGTCTCCGTCGGGGTCACCATCTGGGAGCGGCGGGAGATTTTCCACCACGCCCGCCTCGCGGAGGTGGTGGACCCGGTAACCCAACGCTCCGCCGCGGTGGAGCCGTTTTACGAGCAGCTGCGGGAACTCGGTCCGGAGGGGCTTGCGATGCTGGAGCGGTTGATGGCACACCAGGCCAACATGTTGGGGATGAACGACCTCTACCTGGTGACAAGCTGCCTGCTGCCGCCGGTGTTGATTCTGATCTGGTTCGCGAAGCCGCCATTCACTCCGGGCGGGCGCGGCGCGTAGGGTGCGCGGCGTCAGTGGTCAGCGAAGACTTGCTGGCTGACAATCCCTTTGCCGGGAGTGTACCGGTGGATCAGGAACACCGGCCGGCCTTGCGCCTCGGTTTCCTCGACCCCCTTGCGTACGTCCACGGCCACGCTCGGCATGATGCTGGACTGCGTCCCGGCCCAACAGGTAAGCACCGGCCAGTGGACATGGCCGCAAAGCAGCCGCACCACCTGCCGGTTGCGGTTCACGATGTCGGCCAGGGCCGTGCTGTCATCGCTATCGGCGTAACCTCCCACGTAGTGGTCGCCCACATCGAACGGAGGGTGATGAATGAACAGCAGCGTGGGCCGGTCGGGTTGTTCGGCCAGGGTGCGTGCGAGCCATTCCTGACGTTCGATCCCGAAGAATCCCTTGCGTTGCCCGTCGGCAGTGGAGTCCAGGCCGATCAGACGCAGCGGGTAGGCGTCGATCGCATAACACAGCGGCTCGCCGCCGTCGGGCAGGTAGGCGAAATCGGCGAATGCGCGGCGCAGGGCAGCGTTGGCGTCCCGGTTGCCCGGTATGAGATAGATCGGGTAGCGCAGCGGCGCCAGCAGTTCCCGCAGGCGCGCATACTCCTGTGGTTGGCCGTTCTGAACCGTATCGCCGGTGCAAACGACGACATCCGGCTGCAGCAGGTTGATGGCAGCGACACAGTGCGCCAGGTTGTCCGCGCGGCTGTCCGCCGCCGGCTCCCCGGAGTCAGGCGCCAGGATATGGGTATCGCTGATTTGTGCAATGAGCATCGCGTTGCGCTCGCGTGCGGGGATCAGCCCTGGCTGTCGTAGTAGGCCTGCAAAACCTCAAGCACCTCTGGGCGGCTGAACTCCGGCGGGATCGGTTCGTGGTTGGCGAACATCTCCCGCAGCCGGGTACCGGAGATGGTGAGCCGTTGTCCGTCGTCGTGGGGACAGGTACGGTTGGTGGCCATGCCACCGCAAGCATGGCAGTAGAAGGTCAAGTCGATCTTCAGCGGCTGCGTCTCCAGGCTGCCGGGATCGAGTTCATCAAAGATATGGTGGGCGTCGAAGGGACCGTAATAGTTGCCGACCCCTGCGTGGTCGCGTCCGACGACGAGATGTGAGCAGCCGAAGTTCTGCCGGAACAGGGCGTGCAGGAGAGCCTCCCGCGGACCGGCGTAACGCATTTCGATGGGATAGCCCGCCTGGATGACGGTGTCAGCCACGAAATAGTTCTCTACCAGGGTGTCGATCGCCCGCACCCGGACCTCGGCAGGAATGTCTCCGGGCTTGAGCTTGCCCAGCACCTGATGAATCAACAGACCGTCGCACACTTCGATGGCGATTTTGGCGAGATGTTCGTGGCTGCGATGCATCGGGTTGCGGGTCTGGAAGGCCGCCACCTTCGACCAGCCCTTGCTCTGGAACAACGCACGGGTCTCGGCGGGGCGCATGTAGAACCCGGCGTAGGTTCGCGGGTATTCCCCCTCGCTCAGGGCGCGTACCGGTCCGGCCAGATTGACCTCTCCCTGGTTCATCACCTTTGCTACACCGGGGTGGTCGGTGTCCGTGGTACGGAACACCTCGGCGCACTCCAACGCCTTGTCGATGAAGTATTTCTCGGTCACCTTCATGGTGGCCATGATGTGACCGGAGTCCGGGTCGGTAAGGGCGACTTCCTCACCCGGGCCGATGCCGTCCGCCAGATTCCGGTCACAAGAAAGCGTGATCGGGATCGGCCAGAAACAGCCGTTTGCCAGGGACATGTAAACGCAGACGCTGCGCCAGTCGTCGTGGCCCATGAAACCGTCGAGGGGCGTATAGGCACCCATGGCCAGCATCACCAGGTCTGACGCCTCCCGACTGGTGATCGGCACGGATTTCAGTGTATGCGCCCGCTCCAGTTCGGCTTCGCGTTCCGGTTCCGGCGCCAGCAGCGGCCTCAGTTCGCCGCCGCCATGGGGATGAACCAGCTTGGACATGATTTCTGGACCCTCAAAATCTCGGCTGCGCGTTTTGGTGCTCTGAATCAGAGGGTGGCTCAACGCGCAACACTTCGACACACGCCGCTGCTCGAACCGGGGCCAATTGTGCGACACGGCTGGACCGTGCGGAACTGTCGGCGATGCCGATTGCCAGAGGTGTTTCTTGCCCGCCGGCGCAATCGCCGGCGGGCAAGAACGATGTCTAGTTGCTCCCGATCGGCGGGAGCGGTGTCAGTCGACGATATGAAACACCGGCGCCTTCTCCATTTCCCACTCCCCGGTGTGACGGTCGTAGCGGGACAGGGTAAGGCAGTGCCAGTCTTCATCGTCCAGTTTCGGGTGGTCGGCCCGGTAGTAGTATCCGGGCCACCGGGTTTCGGTGCGAAACAGCGTGTGCTGCGTGACCGATTCCGATGCCAGCACCCGGTGCTGCAACTCCCAGGCACGCTGCAACTGATGCAGATCTTCCGCGCCCAGGTGATCGAGATCCTCTTTCAGCATGGCGAGCAGTTCCAGCCCCCGGGTGAGCAGCGGCTCGTTGGTGGTGTAGTGCGCGCTGATGCCGCCCACATACTCATCCATGATTTTTTCCAGGCGCTGCAATCCGTGCAGCGGGGAGATATAGCTCGGAGAGACGGTGCCCGCGACGATTTCGTTGCGGCCGACCTCGTAATTCTCGAGCGGCTGGTAAATCACCTGTTTCAGTTCCTCGTACTCCGCCTCGCTGACCTGCGGGGCGTTGTTCTTGAGGTCGCGCACGTACTTCACCGCCGCCTTGGCCGCGATACGTCCTTCCGTGAAGGAACCTGACGAGAACTTGTGGGCGGTGCCGCCGATGGTGTCGCCGGCGCCGAACAGCCCTTCGACGGTCATCATGCGGTTGTAACCCCACTGGTATTCGTCGGGCGCGTAGTCTTCCGGGCCGCTGGCCCAGGCACCGGAGCAGGTGGCGTGGGAACCCATGACGTAGGGTTCGGACGTGGTCAGTTCCGGGTTGGTGTGCTTCGGGTCGATGTTCTGGGACGCCCACACAACAGCCTGACCGATGGTCATGCCGAGGCAGGTCTCCCAGCCAACGGTCTCCTGGTGGGGGTCCTGGAACGCCTCCTTGGTGACCATCCGGATGGGGCCACGGCCCGCCTTCACTTCTTCCAGAAAGGCGTGGTTGCGCAGGCAGGTCGGGACCGGCTGGCGATCGACATAGTCGCCCACCTGCTCGCGCAGTTTTTCGAACCAGCGCGGCTCGAAACTTTCACCGTAGGCGTTCTGGGTATAGGTTTTCAGGTGCAGGAAGTAGGCACCCACCGGGCCGTAGCCGTCCTTGAAACGGGTCAGGACGATGCGGTTCTCCATCTGCGTCATCTTGGCGCCGATGCGGATCGGCAATGCATACGCCGAGGCGCTGCTCCAGGGCGCGTACCAGGTGCGGCCCATGCCTTCGCCTACCGCCCGCGGCTTGAAGATGTGCGAAGCGCCGCCGGCACAAACGATGACCGCCTTGGCGCGGAAAACGTAGAAGTCTCCGGTACGCACGTTGAAGCCCACCGCGCCGGCCACCCGGTTGGGGTTGTTCCGGTCGGTCAGCAGGTGAGTCACCATGATGCGGTTGTACACCTCGCTGGCCGCTTTGCGTGCCGCCTCCGCGACAATCGGTTTGTAGCTCTCGCCGTGGATCATGATCTGCCACTTGCCTTCCCGAAGGTACCGGCCGGTCTCCGGGTCCTTCATCATCGGCAGACCCCACTCGTCAAACTTGTGGACGGTGGAGTCGACGTGGCGAGCGATGTCGTAGCCGAGATCCTCGCGCACCAGCCCCATCAGGTCGTTACGCGCGTAACGGACATGATCTTCGGGCTGATTCTCGTCCCACTGCATGCCCATGTAGCAGTTGATGGCATAGAGGCCCTGGGCGACCGCGCCGCTGCGCTCGATGTTCGCCTTCTCGACGCAGACGATCTTCAGGTCCCGACCCCAGTAGCGGGATTCGTAGGTGGCGCCACAGCCGGCCATGCCGCCGCCGACGACGAGAATGTCCGAATCGACAAAAACGGTTTTTCTGCGTGAAAACAAACCCATTGGCTTACACCACTCCCTGCTTGAGTTGATCCGGAGTCAGCGCCGGCAATTTCTCGATATTCAGCGCATCCGGTTCGTGCGCCAGCTGCTGTGAGTTGAAATCCTCGTCGGCCGGCGCGGGCAGATCGGCCGGGGATGGAATCGATCCCCAGGGCGTGGTGCGGATCGGCGAGACGAAGTTTTTCTCCCGTCCATCGCGGAACTTCACCTTCCACGAGACCGTGCCTTTTTCCGGCTCGCGCAGCACCCGCACGCTGTGACCGAGCGGCGCAAAGTCGGCGTAGCCTCGGGCATCGATAGCGTTCTGCGGACAGGCCTGTACACAGGAGTAGCACTCCCAGCACATGTTCGGCTCGATGTTGTAGGCGCGGCGGTAGGTTTTGTCTATGTGCATGATGTCCGACGGACAGACATCGACGCAGTGGCCACAACCGTCGCAGCGGGTCATATATACGAATGTCGGCATGGTGTCCCCTTGAGGAGTTTCGAGGTGCGATGGATGGCGGATCAGTAGTGGCGCGGTAGTTCGCGAGGATCGCCGAGGGCCGCCGGCTTGTCCGCCGGCGCAGGCAGGTTGCTGCGCGAGCCGTTGGCCTCGGAAACCCGTTTCTCGAAGGCCGCCGCGGGTTTGTAGAACATGTGCGCGAACTTCGACCAGGGTACCGATCCGAACAGTACCGTCGTGGCAATGACGTAGAGCCCCAGAAAGATGTTCGTCCAGGAACCGCCCGCGGCCTGCACCGCCGACCAGAAAAGGGCCAGGGTGGTGCTGGCAAGCAGCGACAAAATGAACAGGTCGGCGTGGACCACACGCAGCGGCGAGTTGCCCTCCGCGGCGACATCGACCCGAATGAAAAACCAGAACCAGTAGCCGCCGGCGCAGACGCTCAGGGCGCCGAGGTGCCAGAGAAACGGCCAGATCGCCGGAGCCGGTGTGACCGGGGTGGGGTAACCGAAAACCATGACGGCAGTCGCTGTGATGTAGGCGATGAAGCCGTACATTGTCAGCAGGTGGGCAATGCGGCGGTGCTGATTGCAGAACTCTCCGGAGGTGAGTCCCTCCACGACGGCGGTCTTTACCGCGAGCGAGACCATTTCCCCGCTGCCGACTTCGCGGGTGCCTTTGGTCCGCGAATTACGCCAGTTGGCGAAAAAATACTTGGCGCTCTTCTTATCGATGATGTCGAAAATCACGCCCCCCGCGACCAGCAGGATCATGACGACGACATACGCCTGTATGACGCCGGGCGGGATGGTCGC
>JAYZWP010000185.1:0-6302 GCA_036142245.1 Pseudomonadota bacterium
CGGGGGTCATCCAGCCCCTGCAGTAACTCCCCCTCGGTGCGCCGCTCCCCGTCCGCGCGCTCGAACAGCCGTACCGTCGCTGTGTCGAGGTGATAGACGCCGCGGAAATTCTTGCCGGCACCGATTGGCCAGGTGACCGGCGCGCAGGAGATTCCCAACACCCGCTCGATCTCGTCCAGCAGATCGAGCGGATCGCGGCCCTCCCGGTCGAGTTTGTTGATGAAGGTGATGATGGGAGTGTCCCGCATGCGGCAGACCTCCATCAGGCGGATCGTGCGCTCTTCGACGCCTTTCGCGGCATCGATCACCATCAGCGCCGAGTCCACGGCGGTCAGGGTGCGGTAGGTGTCCTCGGAGAAGTCCGCGTGTCCCGGGGTATCCAGCAGATTGATGACACACTCCCGGTAGGGAAACTGCATCACCGAAGCGCTCACGGAGATACCGCGCTCGCGCTCCAGATCCATCCAGTCCGAGGTCGCATGACGCGCCGATTTACGGGCACGAATGGTACCCGCAAGTTGAATCGCGCCACCGAATAAAAGCAGTTTCTCGGTGAGCGTGGTCTTGCCGGCATCCGGGTGGGAAATAATGGCGAAGGTACGGCGGTTGGCGTGCTCGTTCAAGGCGGTTACGTCGGCGAAAAATCAGGTGATGGATGTCGGACACGCGAGGTGCCCCGCGGGAATGGACTACCGGTTATCCCCGTGCAGCTGCTTGACGAGAACCAGGGCGTCTTCCCGTCCCTGCGGCGCGGGGTAGTACCGCTTACGGCGGCCGATGCATTCGAAACCGCGCCGCCGGTACAGTTCCCGGGCCACGGTGTTGGAGGGTCGCACCTCCAGAAACAGCAGCGCCGCCCTGCTGACCCGGGCGATCTGCAGCAGATCCGCCAGCAACCGGGATGCAATGCCCTGTCCCTGGCATTCGGGGTCGATACACAGGTTGAGCAGATGCGCCTCCCCCGCGGCCACGGACATGATGCCGTAACCCGCAAGGACGCCGCCCCGCTCAGCGACTCGAATCACATACCCGGCGCGCAGGCAATCCCGAAACACCCCCGGACTCCAGGGGTAGCCATAAGCCCGGGCTTCGATCGCTGCCACCGCGTCCAGGTCTGCTAGCTGCATCGGGCGCAGGCAAAGCGTCGCACCTACTACGGCACCGGACGCCTCACCACGGCGGTGCGGGTAAGGAAGAACGGATTCGGCGGCCATGACGGGATGTACTGCGATGAGATTCAGGCGGTGGAATTATACAAACGTGCCACCAGTTGCAGGTCCCGCCAAGCCTTCACCTTCTGTTCCGGTGAACGTAGCAGGTAAGCAGGGTGGTAAGTCACCACGACCGGAATATCGCGTCCCGGGAGTTGCAAGACGGAACCACGCATCGCGCCGATGGGCTGGTCGGTCTGCAGAAGCTGCTGCGCCGCGATGCGTCCGACCACCAGTACTAAACGGGGCGCGAGCAGATCCATCTGTCGTTCGAGATATCCGCGACAGGCCGCCGCCTCCTCGGGGCGCGGATCACGGTTGCCCGGTGGGCGACACTTCAGAATGTTGGTTATGTACACCTGTTCCCGCTCCAGCCCGATCGCGCGAAGCATATTGGTAAGCAGCTTGCCAGCACGCCCTACAAAGGGTTCCCCCTGGCGATCCTCGTCGGCGCCCGGCGCTTCCCCGACTACCAGCAAACCGGCTTTGCGGTCGCCAACGCCAGGCACCGTTCGCGTCCGTGTCTTATGCAGGGCGCAACCGCGACAATCGCTGATCTGAGCGACCAGTTCGCCCCAGAGCTGTTCGGTATCCGGCGCGTGGAGGGCAGCGGCATGCTCCGCTGCTGCGGGTGCATCGCGCGTTGCGCGAGCAGCTGCACCGACGCGATCGCGTTCGACCCAACGGGTGATACCCAATGCGTCGAGATAGGCCGTCTGGCGAGAGTTCAACAACGTATTTCCCGGGGCCTACAAATTCACCGAACGTGCCGCCGCCGAACGGGGCCATCCGGCACCCTTCAGTCGATCTCCCGGACGAGACGAAACCCGACGAAGTCGCGTTGCGCGTCGGCCGCCAAGGCCATTCGCTTGGTGACACGCGCTGCCTCCGCCGTCCCGTTCCAGGATCCGCCACGCACCACCCGTTCGGTACAGCCCGGGTCGACCCAGGCGCTGCCGTCAGCCGGGGCGCCGGAGTAAGTGGGGTGATAACAGTCCGCCACCCATTCGGCGACATTGCCGGCGGTGTCCGCCAACCCCCAGGGGTTGGCGGCGAAGCTTCCCACCGGAACGGTCTGCTCCCCAAGAGCGGAACCACATCCCCAGCAGTTTGCCGCATCCGTTTTCATGGTGATTCCCCACCAGTAATCGTCCGGAGTGCCGGCCCGAGCCGCATATTCCCATTCCGCCTCGCTCGGCAGCCGATACGTCTCACCTGTCTGTCGCGACAACCAGGCGGCGTAGGCTTGCGCGTCATTCCAGCTGACATTGATTACCGGTCGATCGGCATGTCCCCAGCCTGCGTCGGCGGGATCACTTGTCTTGGCGGCCGCGGTAAACCGGCGGTAGTCGGCGAAGGTCACCTCGAACCGGCCGATGGCAAACGGCTTCACCTCGACGCTGTGCTGCGGCCGTTCGTCAAAATTCAACGAATGCGCAGGACTGCCCATCTCGAACATCCCGCCCGGCAGCTCCAACATCACCGGGCCCTGACCTCCGCTGCGCAGCCGATCGCGGATTTCCCTTGTCGTCGCAACTGGACTCGGTGCGGCGGGCACCGTGTCGACAGCAGCCTGGCGCACTTCGGCATCTTCGACAGGGACGGAATCCTCGGTGCCCTCCCCGGGCCGTTCGACCGGCGGCAGCGGCGCAACGGGAGCTGGCGTCGCTCGCGGCGCCTCGACCGGCATGGCACCGTCGCCACCGCGCAAGAAAAAGTATCCGCCACCCACCAACACCGCCAGGCAGACCCCGATAAACAACGCGGCCCTTTGTGTCCCCGCCGCTTTGCCTGCACCGGGTGGCGCGACGGTTGCCGCGGACGCGGCACTCTGCGTCGTGTCGGCAGTGGTCGTGGTGCGCGGGTCGCCCGCCGTCGGCCCGGGGTCAGCGGCTTCCTCGGCACCGGGAGGCGCTGCGACCTGTTCCGTCGCTGCCGGCTGCTCGCCGGGCCGCGGGCCGGGCGGATCAATGACCGAGGGCGGCTCGGCGGGCGTATCGGCTGACGGCCCGGTTGATTCCGGCGGCACACCGGCAGCGGTGGGCGGCAGGGTAGCGTCGAGGTTCCGGATTGCTTCCCGATCTTCACGCAAGACCGGGTTCAAGGTCTCATCATCCGCGAGAGGCTGCAGCGTATCGCCCATCCACTCGCTGAGTTCCTCCTGCCCGGTGCTATCCAGCGGCTCGCCCAGCACGTCAGCGACAATTACCGTCGTGTTGTCCTGATTCTTCTTGCCGGCCACCTCCACCGCCGCGATCAGGGCCTCGGCAAATTCCTGGGCGGACGCCGCAGCGGCCGAGATTTCCGGAAACGCATCCGACGAGATGGTATCCAGACCGTCGCTGGCAATGATGATACGATCACCGGCGTACAGGTGTTCCGCACTGAAAGGCAGATCCACCATGGCGATCTCCTCGCCGTTGATGTAACTCATCAACATGTTGCGACGCGGGGAGAAACCCGGGGTTTCCGGAATCGGCTCCCCCGCGGCGGCGAGTTTGTCGATATAACCGCCGTAGCTGTGATCGTCGTTCTTGCGGATCACCTCGGCGCCACGTAACACGTACAGCAGACTGTCCCCGACGCTCACCCACTGCAGACTGTCTTCCCGGAGCACAACGCCGACAAGGGTGCATCCCATTCCGGTCAATTCCGGCTGCTTCCTGACCCGTTCGAGCAGTCCCTGGTTGGCGAAATCCAAGGCTTGGCGCAGGGTGGTCGTGATCTGACCGGTGACCCCCTGTTTGTCGATGTACTGAAGGATGCGATCGACGACGATCTGGCTTGCCACTGCGCCGCCGGCGTGGCCGCCCATGCCGTCCGCCATGACCAGTAGCGCCTCGGTCTTCTCTACCGCGGCTTCATCGGGAAAGGTAACCTGAAAGTAGTCTTCCTGGTAATCGCGTCCGCCCTGGATCTGGGCCGCGCCGATTTCAAAATACATTCAACCTATCCCCGGATAGTCGCGTCTTTGGCTGTAAACCACCGCTGAAACGACCGCCGGCGGCCCGGTCAACTCGTTAAACTGATTAGCGATCGTCCCGACTCCCCTGATAGGCACACCCGACGGTACCTCCTCTGCCGGGACGGCGCAGTGTCGAAAAACCGTCTTTTGTGTCGTGACCACGCATCCGTGGTCAATCCGTGCCAACTTCGCCAAAAGCGATTTGCCTTAAAAATTATAAGGTTATGGAGATTTTTTGATAATCCACAAAAAACATTGGCGATAAACTGCAAAAATCCGGCCAATCCCTTAACCCCGCCATTATGACAAAACTCTCAACTCCGCCGCGCCACTAAAGCCGTCAACGAAGGTGAACAGCTGACGCCAGCTGGATCACTTTGGCCATCCGTTTCCGTTGAAAGACTACATCATGCTGACCGCAGAACTCGTAACCACACCCGGCTTTCGCAGCGACTGGTCCGCCATGCCGGGGTCCCAAACAGCCCTCGCGCTGGCCGACGCCGCTCAGCAGCTGAATACACCCCTATTGGTGGTATCCGGGCAGCCGCGAACTTCCCATCAGTTGTTGGAGGCCTGCCGATTCTTCCTGCCGGACGATTGGGGTCCGGTGGTGGAGTTTCCCGGCTGGGAGATTCTCCCGTACGAACAGTTCTCTCCCCACCCCGACCTGATTTCCCAGCGCCTGAACATACTTGCCACGTTACCCGGCCAGGGTCGGGGCCTGATCTTTACCCATGTGGCCACGGCGATGCAGCGCCTGCCCCCCCAATCACATCTCGATAGCTACGGTCTGGTTCTGAAGCGTCACGACCGGCTCGATCTCGACAGTCTGCGTACGCGGCTCGTGACGGCGGGTTATACCCTGGTGTCACAGGTCCTGACCCACGGCGAGGCTTCGATCCGGGGCGGCGTTGTCGACCTATTCCCGATGGGCAGCGAATCACCCTTTCGCATCGACCTGTTCGACGATCTTGTCGAATCGATCAAGGTGTTCGATCCGGAATCCCAGCGTTCCACCGCCACGCTCGAGGAGATCCGCGTTCTCCCGGCACGGGAATTCCCTACCGATCCGGCAGCGGTGTCACAGTTCTTCCGCAACTACCAGACAAAGTTTCAGGCGAATGCGGCCAACGCGTTTCTGTACCGGGAGCTGAGTAACGGCCGGGTACCAGGCGGGATTGAGTTCTATCTGCCGCTGTTTTTCGACCAGACGGCGTTGCTGACCGACTACCTGCCGCAACATGCCACGGTGGCGTATTCGGCCGACGCCCTGGAACAGGCTCAAGCCTTCTGGAACGAGTGCGACGACCGTCACGCGCAGCGCGCCGGAATTACCGAAAGACCCCCCCTGCCGCCGGACGACATTTTCTGCCGTCCGGAACAACTGTTCGCCGCCTTCAAGAGCCGCTCCGCAATCCGCTTCCACACCAATCAGATCGCCGCCCTGGAAGAGCCGGAGTATCGCGTCGCCAGTCATGCGCCGGAACCGTACGCCCGGTTGGCGAAACGACTTGAGGCGTCCCCTGCCCGCACCCTGTTTGTAGCGGATTCCGCCGGACGCCGAGAGCTGATTCTGGAAGGGTTGCAACGTTCCGGCGTGCATCCCGAACCGGTCACTTCCTGGACGGTATTTTTCGACGGGACGACCCGAACCGCTATCACGACCGGCCAGCTGGATGCCGGTCTCGATCTGGATGCCCCACCGATCCGGGTCATCACGGAGGCAGAACTGTTCGGGTCTCCGGGGCATCGGCGACAGCGCCGCCCTTCCCGCACTCCGGATGCCATCGGTGCCGTGGTTCGAGACCTCAGCGAATTACGCGCTGGCGACGCGGTGGTCCACGTCGACCACGGGGTAGGCAGCTACGTCGGCCTCGAAACCGTAAGCAGCGGCGGACTGGAAGGGGAATTTCTGATCATCGCCTACGCTGGCGGGGATCGCATCTACGTACCGGTGACCCACCTGCATCTGATTCACCGGTACGTGGGGGCCGAGACCAATCCGCCGCTGCACAAACTGGGATCGCCCGCGTGGGAAAAAGCCCGTCAGCGGGCGGCAAAACGGGTACGGGATGTGGCAGCGGAGCTGCTTGCGATCTACGCGCGGCGCGCGGCGCGCCCCGGCC
>JAYZWP010000186.1:0-5896 GCA_036142245.1 Pseudomonadota bacterium
CGGGCCGGTACGCTCGCGTCGAAACGCCAGCACCACCAGCAATCCGGCAAGGATCAACGGCAGACCGACCGCCGCGAAAAAACCGGCCAGCCCGAAACCGGCGATGACGCTGCCACCGCCGAAAGCACCGAGGATGCTGCCGATGCGGCCCGCACTGACCGCCCAGCTCACGCCGGTGGCGCGAATGCTGGTGGGATAAAGCTGTACGCAGAGGTAGTTGAGCGCCACCTGCGGAATCACGATGCAGATGGTGAAGGGCATCACCAGGATAATCACCAGCCACCAGCGAGTGCCGGCGGCGACGAGGGCTGCGGCGAGCAGCACACCAAGGCCGAACAGCCACAACATGGCGCGCCGCGCCCCTGCTCGCTGTACAACCACCGCCGCCGGGATCATCACCAGCAGTGCCGTGACCCCCATACCGGCGCCCACCAGAGCAGCGCGCGCGTCCGGCAGGCCGGCTTCGGTCAGGGCGGTGGGCAGCCAGAGCAGAAACAGATACCAGGCGACCCAGTTGCTGCAGTAGACGCTCCAGATGGCGAGGGTAGCGCCGCGGTAAGGCGGGGATAGCAGTGCCATGACCGACCCGCGCGCCGCCGGCGGTTCCTGCAGTTCGAACCGGTCCGCGGGGGAATAGCGCGACCCCCCGACAATGCGGTTGAGGGTATGGGCGACCTGCGGCGCCGAACCCGGACCGCGGTTGACCTGATAGCGGATGGATTCGGGAAACACCACCATCAGCCAGGGCAGCAACAGCAGCGGCACCACCCCGCCGATGACGAACACCACCTGCCAGCCGTACTCCGGCACCAGAACGGCGCTGAGCAACGCGCTGGTCGGCACCCCGGTGCCGGTACCGACAAACCCGAACACCATGGCGGCGCTGCGGTGCCGCGCCGGGGCGTACTCCGACAGCAGCGCCACCATGACCGGTTGGGCGCCGCCGATGGCGATACCGGCGACGAAACGCCACAGCATCAGTTCGCCGATGGTCTGCGCGGCGGCGGTCGCCAGCGCCGCGACGCCGAATACCAGCACGCTCAGCAGCACGGCCCGCTTGCGGCCCCACAGATCGCCGACACTGCCAAGGATCATGGTGCCGCAGGCCATGCCCAGAGTACCGGCAGCGAACACCTGGCCGAGGGCGGGCACGGCGATGGACAGGTCCGCCGCCAATGCCGGGGCGACATAGGCGACGACCCCGTTCTCGAAACCGTCGATCACCCCGACCAGCACGCACAGTAGCGCCACCCGCCACTGATAGCGACTCAGCGGCGCGGCGTCGATCACCTCGGTAACGCGAACGGTTTTGTCGATTTCCGTCAGCGCTCTCCCTGACGTAACCAAGCTCCGGTTCGTGGAACCGGAACGGGCGAAGCGTTACCCGACGTCAGAACACCTGCTGCCAGGCATACACCTTGTCGATGGCGAAGATGCCGCTCTTTGCCAGGGGATCGGCATCGTGCAGCTCCCGGGCCTGCTGCTCGGTTTCCGCCTCGAAGATGTTGATCGCCTCCTCGAAGCCGACGCAGGGCCCACCGCTGAGCAACTCTCCCCGGCTGGTGAGACGTGTCAGGTGGGCGAGATGATCCGCCAAGATCGCGGCCATACCGGACTCCACCCCCAGCGCCTCGACTTGCGACTGGTCCAGAGTGGTCCCGGACTTTGTCGCCTGATCGATGGCCGCGAAGGCCTCGGGACTTACCTTGCTCGCCAGTTCCCGGGTCCGTTCCGGGTCGAACCGCGACACAATCACGTATTTCATGATTCCTCCTCCCGCCGGTCTGTGCCGGCGTAATTTACGGCAGCGGTATCAGGGGTTGATGCCCCGGGCGTCCCGCTCCTCGAACACCTCCGCCGCCGCGTGCAGACCGTTGATCGCGATCGGAAAACCAACGTAGACCACCTGCTGGGTGATGATCTCCGATATCTCCTCGCGGGTGACGCCGGCATTCAGGGCGATGTTGATATGCAGCTTCAGTTCGATGGGCGCCTGGATGGCGGTGAGGACCGCCACGTTGAGCATTTCCCGGGTTTTCGTGTCGAGCCCCGGACGGGACAGGATGTCCCCCAGCACGAATTCCATGGAATAGCGGCTGACATCCGGCGCCACCCGGTTGATGGTCTCGAGCATGTGCTCGGCGGGGTTGTAGTCGTTGGCGGCGGTCAGCTCCTGAAGCTTTTTTATGCCGCGCTGATAGCGTTCGTTGTCGGTGTGGTCTGCGCTCATCCTCTCCTCCTGCGTTGCATCGGTTTTTCCTGAATCGGTATTCAGCCGGGGTAGTGATCTCCCACGACCACCCGCGCCAGTTCCGCGCTCGGAAACATCAACTCCAGCCAGTTGTCCGCCAGCGGCGTGATCACCTCGACAAACAGACCGGCAAGACTTGCGCGGCCGTCGAGATAACCGAAGCCCATCAGACCCGGAATGGTGGCACCCTGACTGACCTCGATGCCCATCGCGGCTGCGGCAGCCACGGCACGCTGATACTGCTCCGGCGGGCAGAGGGTACACATGATGTGGTGCGGCGCCTCGCCATGTTTCTCGATGACGTCGCGGTATACGGTGTCGCCGCGCAGGTGCTGCACCACCTCGATACAGGCCCCGCCGGTACGGCCGATGGCGATGCTCGCCGCCTGGTCCGCCGGCTTGCCGTAATAGGTGGCGTCCTCGACCCCCTGCTGGGTGTCGATGCCGATATCGACCCAGTCCGAAATACCCAGCACCTCGTCGAACTGCCGTTTGGCGGCATCCCTGTCCTTCACGATGACGGAAATCTGGTAGAGATCCTGTACCGGGAGCACCGGTTCGAAGTCGTACTCGATGGTCTCCGGGCGCCGCTCGGTGCGGTCGTTGTCCTCCTCCAGCATGATGGACAGACCACCCAGGCGGGCGCGGGTGTCGAGCAGATAGTGATCGTAAGCGCCGGCGGTCATCTGCTGCTCAACGGCGATGCCCGCCGCCTTGATGGCATCGGCATTCGCCGCGAAGGAGCCGGCACCGGATACCACGGCGTGGGAGAGACCCGGACCGTGCCAATCCAGAAAGCGGCTGAAGCCGCTTTCACCCTGCAGCGGTTCGATCACCTCGAACCCGACCCGTCCCACCGAACCGATGGCACTGACATAGGCAAAATCCGCGTCGGCGCCGTCGAGCCGGGCGTTGACGAGACGGTCGCGAGATCTTTCCCACACCTCCCAGCGGCGCACACCGAAGAAGCGCGACAACTGTTCCACTGCCCGGCGGTGGTCGTTCACCACCAGACAAACGCGGTCGATCGTGTCGATAGGTAGTACGGCGGTCATCGTTGGGATCCTTGATCGTTTATCAACTCCCCTCGGGTTCGCACGATTATGGCACGCACCCTACGTCCAGCCGCACCCGTCACAGCGTGAGCGGAATCAGGAACATGGCCGTCGACATCACGAAAAACAGCGCCACGCCGACGAAAAAGGTGTAGCCGGCAAACTCCCCGAATTTGAGCCCGGTGATCGCCATGATGGGGATCGCCATGTAGGGGTGAATCAGGTTGGTGAGGGTGTCGCCATACATGTAGGCGAGCAGCGTGGTGATGTTGGAGACTTCCAGCGTCTGCCCGGCACCGAGAATGTAGGGCGCCTCGATGATCCACTTGGAACCGGCAGACGGGACGAAAAAATTCATCACCGCCGAGTAGGCATAGACCACGAAGGGAAAGAAAGCACGGCTGGAGAACTCGGCGAACAGCCCGGACAGCCAGCCGCCCAGGGCGGTGCCGGTCATGAGACCGAAAATGCCGCCATAAAAGGGAAATTGCAGAATCACGCCGTAGGCGGCATCCAGGCCCCGGCGAACGGCGTGCACGAAGGAGAGCGGATTCCCGTGCAGCAGCAGGGCAGCACCGAGGAACACCGCGTTGTAGGCGTTGATGTTCCAGGCACGGCCGAACCCCTGGGTGGCGATGTTGTAGGCCAAGGTGAACAGAATCATCAGGCCGGCGAACCAGGTCCAGAACGGCTGGTTCTCGATCCAGCCGGAAAAGCCGGGGCGCCGCTCCCCGACCTCGGGCGGCTTGGGCAGGATAGCGTCGAGCCGTTCCGCACTGAAGGTAACCACCCGGGCGTTACCGCGCGGGTGCAACAGGACAATAGCGACAATACTCACCACCGAAATCACCACCAGCATCGCCAGGTTGAACCCCGAGAAAATGGTCTCGGTGACGGGATAGAGACGATCCACCAGCGGTTGGCCGATAGCCGGGTTGATAATGGGATTATCCGGCGTCGCCATGATCAGGGCCGCCGAGCCGGACAGCCCGGCGTTGGTCACCGTGCCGACCCCCATCAGCGCTCCGGCGCTGATGACACGGATGTCGGTGTTCGGATTGCGGCGCGCCAGGAACGGTATGAACAGCGCGCTGACCACGAAGCAGAGAGCCCAGTTGAGGAAGCCGGTCAGTGTAGTGACGACCGCCATCAGCAGTATCGCCTGCCAGGGTTTCTCCGGATTGGGGATTTTTGCCATCCAGTCGAACAGGCGGAAACCGGCCCGGGACATGACACAGGCGTAAGCGGCGAACACCGCGATGGCGAACTGCATGGTGATCTGCAGCAGCCCCCACATGCCGTTACCCCAGGCGGTCACAGCGGTGACCGGATCGGCCCCGGCGCCGCCCAGCGCCAGAGCAAAAGCGACCAGAGTTAACAGCATGCAGACCACCCAGGCGTCCGGGATATAGCGTTCGGCGATGTCGGACGCACGCTCCCCCGCCTGGCTCAACCGCTCCAGGATGCTCACGCGACACTCCCCCTACTTGTTGTCCTGGACCGTCTGCACGGCCCCGGTTACGCCTGTTCCGTCGTCAGGCGGCGTCGATCTTCTGTTGTAACCGCTCGTTGAATTTCGCCGAGTCGATGACGAACCGCTCGTGGGTTCCTGCGGCGATCTTGTCCTTTGCGTCGTGGGCGACCACATCGAACACAAGCCGCCGCTTGTCCACCTTGACCAGCCGCACCTGCACCGTCACCTCCATGCCCGGCGGCGTCGCCGCTTCATGGGAGACGTTGATGTGGGTGCCCACGGTCTGCTCGGCCGGCCAGTCGAGGTAGGGCTTGACGGCATCGATACAGGCCCACTCCAGCAGCGCTACCATGAAGCCGGTGGCGAAAACTTTCGGCATCTCCTGAAACTCGCCGGACTCGGGGTAGATGTTGGGCACCGTTTTGGCATCCGTGACGGTGAACTTGAACTCGTGGGTCAGCCCTTCCTGTAATCCTTCCTTCATGAGGTCGCTTTCCTGTCGGTGGGGTAGGTCAGTATTCAGCCGAAGCGCGCCAGGGCATCGACGATGGTGGTGGGGCTGCCGGCGGGCGGCACGATGATGGGATTCAAATCGAGTTCCAACAGGGTGTCGCGGTACTCGTAACCGAACCGCGACACCGCCACCAGCGTATCAATCAGCGAGTTCTCATCCAGCGCCGGCCTGCCGCGATAACCGTCGACGATCTTGCGCACGCCGATCTGCTCGATCATCGCCCGGGCATGTTCACCGGTGATGGGGCACAGCGCGTGGGCGTGCTTGTCGAACAGCTCGGCGAGTACGCCACCCGCGCCGAGGGTCAGAACCGGCCCGGCGACGTGGTCCACGACCAGTCCCACCAGCAATTCGAGACTATCGTCGAAGCTGATCATCTCCTGGGCGACCACGCTCCAGTTCGTGAGTTTCTGCCGCTTCGCGATGCCTGCGAGGGATTTCACCGCCGCGGCGAGCGCCTTGTCGTCGCGGATTCCCAACCGCACGGCGTTGTGCTCCGTTTTGTGAGGCAACTCGCCGGATTCCAGTTTCACCACCAGCGGGAATTCCAGCTTGCGTTTGGTCTCTTTGCCCTTGGCGTTCAGCAGCTCCTGGTGGGCAGC
>JAYZWP010000187.1:0-2594 GCA_036142245.1 Pseudomonadota bacterium
ACGGCGCCGTGGCAGGCCATGCGCGTCACGACGCTGTCCAGTGCACTGTCCAGCACCTCACTGGAATCCAACTCACTCAACTCGGAGAGCAGGTCCCGCAGGAGTCCCTCAGCGTTCTGCGACGCGAGCAAGGCCGGGATTTCCCGAATACTGACCCGCCCCGGTCCGATGACCTGCACTGAC
Organism: Pseudomonadota bacterium; assembly: GCA_036142245.1. Taxonomy (GTDB): domain Bacteria; phylum Pseudomonadota; class Gammaproteobacteria; order Immundisolibacterales; family Immundisolibacteraceae; genus JAYZWP01. The sequence goes on from JAYZWP010000187.1 coordinate 184, forward strand.
ACCCCCAACCGCTCCAACAGCGGCTCGGCTCGTTCGAGCGCCGTCATGGCGCCAGGCTCCAAGCTCACCGTTACCGGGACCAGAAGTGGCTGCCGGACGATGCCTCCCGTCTTGAACGAACGTTTCAGACGCTCGAACACAATGCGCTCGTGAGCAGCATGGATATCCACCAGCACCAGGCCACGCCGATTTTGGGCCAACAGGTATACCCCATGCAGCTGGGCGAGCGGCGTACCAAGGTACTCGGAGTCGTCGAGCAGCTGTGCCGTGGGTTGCATCGAGTGAGATTCCGCTGCCAGGGCGTCATACACCGAACGGGACTCGGCGATGGTCAACCGGGGCGCCGGCAGGTCTCCGGATACCGAGGGGGAAGGCGCTGATCGTGGTCGGCCCGGCGCCGGCGCCACGTGTGGAGCCGACACCGCCGTATCAGAGATCGACCGATTGGCGGACAGCGCACCCCCTGCCCTGCCACCCTGCGCCAGATACCTTCGCAAAGTGCTGACGACGAAATCGAACACGCTGCGGCCGTCACGAAAGCGCACTTCATGTTTTGCCGGGTGAACGTTGACATCCACCCTCGCCGGATCGATCTCCAGGTACAACAGGTATGCCGGATAACGATTACCGTGCAACAGGTCGCGATAGGCCCGACGCACCGCCTGAGTCAGGGCGCGATCCCGCACGTAGCGGCCGTTCACATAAAGGTGCTGGGTATCACCACTGGCGCGGGAAAAAGTTGGCAATGCAGCCCAGCCTGACAGCCGCAGTTCCCCTGCTTGCTCCGCCACCGCCAACGCGTGGGACATGAAAGCAGTACCCAGGATCGCTGCCACCCGCGCCTGATGCTGATCAGGCCCCCCTGGCGGCAGGGCCAGCACCTCGCGACCGCTGGCACTCCAGGTCAACCCCACCCGAGGGCTCCCCAGCGCCAGACGGCGCAGCACCGCGTCTATGTGGCCCGCTTCGGTACGCTCGGCGCGAAGAAATTTGCGCCGCGCCGGGATGCTGTAGAACAGATCCCGCACCAGCACGGTGGTCCCGCGGGGGTGTGGTGCCGGGGCGGGGTCGCCGTTTTCGCCGCCGGATATCGCCCAGCCGGATCCCCCATCCGTCGCGCTGGTCAGGGTCAGCCGGGCGACCGATGCGATGCTCGGCAGCGCCTCCCCGCGAAAACCCAGCGTGGTGATACGCTGCAGTTGTGCCGCGGTGGCGATCTTGGAGGTCGCGTGCCGGCGCAGTGCCAGGGCAAGATCATCGCGGTGTATGCCATGGCCATCGTCCATCACCCGGATGGAGCGCACCCCGCCCGCCTCGTATGCCACCGTAATCCGGGTCGCCCCGGCATCCAGAGCATTTTCAACCAACTCCTTGACCACTGAGGCGGGGCGTTCCACCACCTCACCGGCGGCGATCTGGTTGGACAGTGTGGCTGAGAGTTCGTGAATGCGCCGCGCGGCGCCGTCAGCCATCTTGGGGTTCGGGAATCAGCAAGGTTTCACCGGCTCGAAGCAGATCACGGATCTCGGGATTGGCGGCTCGCAGGGCGTGCAACGCCACGCCATGGCGACGCGCCACAGCCGTCAGGGTATCACCCCGCCGCACCCGATAGGTGTGCGATTCGCCCGACGCCGGATAGTCGGCACGGGCGGCGAACAGATTCTTCGGCAACTCGTTGTGGTAGGACTTGATTCCGGCCAACACGCCCTGCGCGAATTGCCTCTGACCACTCCGGGATGCCAGTTTCCGCTCCTCGTCCGGATTGGTGATAAAAGCCGTTTCAACAAGTATTGAAGGAATATCGGGTGATTTGAGCACCACGAACCCGGCCTGCTGCACCGCTTCGCGGTGTGTCTTGTTGACGGTACCCAAACCGTGCAGGACATGAGCCGCCGCGTTCAGGCTGCTCTCCACGGTGGCGTTCTGGGACAGATCCAGCAGCACGGACGCGAGCAGATCGTCCTTGTCCTCGAGCGCGATCCCCCCCACGAGATCCGCCGCATTTTCCTTGGCCGCGAGCAGTCGAGCGGCCTCGCTACTGGCCCCTTTTTCCGAGACGGCGTACACCGCCGAACCATGCACCTTCGGACTGCGATAGGAGTTGGCGTGCAAGGAAACGAAAAGATCCGCTTCGTGCTGGTGCGCGAGGGCAACGCGCTCGCGCAGCTGGAGGAACCGGTCGTCCGAGCGTGTCAGAATCGCCCGCATCCCGGGCTGAGCATCGATCATCCGCTTCAGTTCAACACCGATGCCAAGCACCACTTCCTTCTCCCAGGTGCCGCCGGGCCCCTGCGCGCCCGGATCGATTCCGCCGTGGCCGGGGTCTATCACCACGGTGAACAGGTGCGGCGGGGGCAGATGCCGCGTCGCAGAGGATGGGGGGGCCGCGTCCGGGCGGGAACGCTTGGGAT
>JAYZWP010000188.1:0-4782 GCA_036142245.1 Pseudomonadota bacterium
TTCGAACTGCCGTCGCCGCGAACTGCTCATCCTTCAGGACACGACTGGCTTCCAACAGTCCCCAGGCCACATGCGCTTGATAGGTCTTCGCGTCACTGGCCTCGAAGGGCGAGGGGAATTGGCGCCAGGCGCCATCGGCATCCTGAACCGATACCAACCAGCTTGCCGCCCGATGCAGAGCATCAGCGTATTTGGCGTCGTCTCGGCATGCGGCTGCAAGGCCGATCACAATCTGCCCGGTATTGAAAACGACCGGAACCACAGGTTTCTGATCGACGGTGCCGCCCTGGAACGCCCCACAGTCGAGCTGGATGGAGCAGAGCCAGTCGCTGATCCGCCGGGCGCGGTACAGCGCATCATCGTCCTTGAACAGGTGTCCGTATCGAATAAGTGTTTCGATGATGTATCCGCTCGTTTCCGGATAGGAGCCGGACCAACCGTTGATCAGTGAATAATGACGGGCGACGCCGCCATCTTTTGAATGTGAGCAGTCCTGTGCTCGCTTCAGCCAGGCGATACCGCTTTCAAGTGCCTTGCTGATACCCGGGTCGTCAGTCTGGAGATGGTCTTCGCGGATCGCTTCTTCTACCCTGCGCTTGGCAACGATGCGGTGCAGCCACTGTAGCGAGCGTATTCGCTCAAATCCCGAGGGCCTGTAGTCGGACTCTGTCTCTTCGCCCACGGCGTACCCTTGTCTGAAATAGTTGTGGTTCGCCGCCTCAGCGGCCGGGACTTGTTCTTTTTTCGCGGAATGAATCAGGCTGCATGGCAGCTTTCATCAACGTGGCACCGAGTCAGCATTTTTTCAGCAACAGGCAAGTCAGTTGATGGGCTTGTGATGCACTCGTTCGCTCCGGAGGAATGATCTGTTCGCCGACAGTCCAATGTTTCCCTTGCCAGAATCGCCAGTACTCCTGATCTTCCAGCGAAAGACTGCAGTCTTCCTGCCAGGCTTGGACGTTTTCCCGACAATAGGCCTGGGTAATGTACGGGGCGCCCTGCCCGTAACTGGAACCCGGTAAATCATAAACATTTCGCACGTACTCATCCTCGCTGTACGGTACGGTGATCACCAGATGCCCTTCCGGTCTGAGTAAGGCGCTCATGTTGCGCACGGCGACATCGAATGCCTCAATGTGTTCCAGCACGCTGACGCAGGTGATGAAGTCGAACTGTCGGGTGGTTTTTGGTGCCGTAATGTCATCATCGATCACGTGGTAGTGGCGATTGACCATGCCATCGGGCCAATAATCCCGAATGTTGTCTATTGCAGTGACCAGGAAACCGCAGTTGCGCAGCAGGTGGGGCAATGCGGTTGTTCCCGTGCCGACGTCCAGAATCTGTTTCGGATAGATGCGGGACAGGTGCCGAAACACGAATCCGAACTCGACAGGACGCTCGTTGAATCTGGTAAATGTCTGAGCTTCGTATTCGCTTTGACAAACTCGCTTCTGGTAGCCCAGCAGGGGGCGCTTGAGGTTTGACTTGAGAGTGGTTAGCACGGCAACGAATCACCTCACGACTGGCGATCTGCCACATACCAAAATGTGGCCGGATGCGGAAGCGCAACAGTCTAACCGCGAACTGCCTGCGCCCCTTGGCAGCGGGAGATGTGCGCCGCCGCGCGGCCGAACGATCGCAACGCGGCTCGCCGATGAAACCAGCGAGTCGACCGATCGGGATGTTACCCGACAGCCTCGATCAGTGCGATGGCTCCGGCTTTCCGCCACGGGACGCAGGTCCCGTGCCCTGCAGAATCGCGCCAAGTTCGCCATTCCGTTCCCGCGGTGGGGTGGTCGGTACGTGTGATGACCCCGCAGAATTTGCGCAGCGACTGTCTGTGCGGCGCGCATCACATTCGACCGCCGCTGGCGTAGGCAGTGGGCGGCCGACGCTAAGGCGGCTGTTATTACAGCCCTGAATCGATAGATGTTCGGAGCGCTGCGGCCCCGGCGCAGCCGTTTTGGATCTGACGAAGCTGGTCGCGGAATTCACCGCGCAGGTCGCGGAGAAAATCCGCCATGGCATCGGCCTGCTGCTCATCGATGCGTTCGGAGACCCGAAACGGTGCGTTTATCGCAACGGCAAAAGGCGCATCTCCCAATCGACCGTCGAAGTTCGCGACAGCGATCGGTACGACAAAAGGTTCCGGCCGCAATTTCGCCGCCAGCGCGAACGCACCCGCCTTAAAGGGGCCAGGAGACGACGACGTCGGGCCGCTCGAGCCCTCCGGGCAGATCACCAGATTCTTGCCCGACTCGATGACCGCTGCGGCCTGGTCGAAGAAATCGGAGCGGGTGACCTGAACGCGCTCGGCGTCAACGATACCCGAGTCGGGTGTGTAGACGTGGATGTGTCCCAGCCGGTCGTAGTAGCGCTGGTGGCCATACTCCGCGCCGCTGCCGTACCGGACGACCCGGACTCCCGGATCACCGTAGCGGCGATGCAGCACCATGCTGGCGACGAAATGACTGTCGAGCGTCAGTTGAAAACCGTTGGGCAAAGTATTGAACGGATGGTTCGACAGGTGGTTCATGATGACGATGTGCCCGGGTTCGTCGGGCAGATTCTCCACGCCGCTAATGAGGTGCGGTGTGCCGTGGAACAGCTTCGTAAAGGTTTCCGCGCAAGCAGTTCGCAGCTGCCCCGGCGTACGGTCAGGCGGTGCATTGACCACCGCGTCGTAGATGCGCTGTAACCCCAGAAAGAATTCCCACTCGGCGTGAGTGTCGTGCAGCAGGTCGAGGCACAGATTGGCAAGCCGCGGCTCGATGCCTTCACCCGCGGTTTGAAGGTTCTCCAGGTGCGCGAAGGCATCGCCCAGCGTCAGACGCTCTTCCAGCAGGTGTGGCACCTTGTGCAGCGGCGACGTCACCCGCAACTCTGGACTGCTCTGCTCGATCAGGTTGCGCACCGCGAATACCTCGCGCGTCTCCTGGCGGGACAGCAGCATCGCCCGGGCGCTGCGCAGATGATTGCCGACGAGCCACAGCAAGCGGCCAAGAAGCTTGCTGTGCAGTGCGGCGTTGTCGTTGCACAGTGCCGCGATCTCGTCGGCTGGAATCAGGCAGAGCTGCGAGGGTTTCGTGGCAATGACCGTGACATCATTGCGATCATCGGCGGTAATGCCACTCCAGGCCACTACCTGGCCCGGCAGGGAGAGTGAGCGGAGCAACGTTTGTCTCGTGGCACGATCGGCCCGATGCAGCGAGACTTGGCCGGTGGCCAGTAACAGTAAACCGGGACCCGCGGCACCTTCCTCCAGAAGGGTTTCTCCGCGGCGGTAGTGAAGCAGTCGGACCTGTTTCACGAGCCGTTGCAGTTCCTCGGTTGAAAAACCTTCGAAAAAGGCGGCGCGCTGCAGTAACGAGAGCGCATGGAATCTCCCGGACGGCTCGGTCATATCCCGCAGCGGCGCGGCGCGGTTGGCCAGGCGGCCGTGGCCGGCTGTCTCGCACAACAGGAGTCGGGTCTGGTCGAGCAGGCGCCGGGCGTGAGTCAGACAGTAGGCAAGCAGCCACTGACTCTGTAGCGGGTCCCGCTCCAGCGCCTGGCGCAGCACCGCCAGTGGCCAGCGATGGCCGGCCGTCTCTGTGACGGCCGTCACGGTGACCGGATAGCGCAGCGGCGGGCGCAGGCCCGACCAGCCTACCGGCATGCCGTGGGCGCTGGCCCGGGCCACCGGCAGCGGGGAGAGCCCCTCCTGCTGCAGGTGAAATTCAACCTGCCCGCCGGACAGCAAAAAGAACTCGTCCGCCGGATGGTACTGAGTGATCAGACGTGTCCCGGGCGCCAGTTGCGACGGCTCGCCCGGACAACCGGTCTGCGCTGCAAGGCGCTCGACGAGGGCCTCCACCGTCTGGCCGATCGGAGCTGTGAGGTTTGCCGTCATCTGCACCAAAGCCATAGCGGGGGGCGCCAGCAGCGCGATCGAGGTTGGCAGGCAATATGCAATAAGTTGGCCACACCCTTGCAATTGAACCGAGGAGTTGAGTACGGCATGCCCTCACCGGATCGGGGCGGACGGTCTTGGTGCGTCTCCGCTCTGCCGTGCACAAAAAACGTGCGCGCCAGCTCATGAAAAATGATCCGGTCGATGCCGTGCCGCTGCTCGACGCGCTGCGCGCCACGCGACCGGTTCCGGAGCGCCCGAGCGATATCACGGCATTCTGGCGCAGTACCTTGGCCGATCTGCGCGACATCGACCCGGACGTTGCTTCGGCGGTCATGCGGGATGCGGACGATCCGCGGATCGAAGCGCTTTCTCTGTACTTTCGATCCCTGGGGGGCATCCGGGTACGTGGCTATCTGCTGCGCTGGAGGGACGAATCTCCCCGGCCCCTCGTGGTCCACGGTCACGGCTACGGTTCCCGGTATGACATGCGCTGGGACTGGGCGCGCCGCGGTCTGAATGTGGCGGGGTTCGATGCACGCGGCTTCGGCCGTTCGCGCGGTGGTGTTGCGCTGCACCCGGATGGTTATGTCCTGACCGGCATCGAGGCGCCGCAGACCAGTATCCTGCGGGGGGCGGTGTGCGATCTGCGTCGCACGGTGGAAGTGGCGGTGTCGCTGCTGCCGGGGATGCCGACGCGCCGGCTGGTCTGCGGTCGCAGCTTCTCCGGTGGTCTCGCCTGTCTTGCCGAGGGCGCCGGTTCCTTCGTTGATATGCTCATCGCCGCGGTTCCCACCTTCGGTTGGGCGGAGGGTCGCCGCCAACTGGTGCGTGGTGGTTCCGGCGGTGAGATCAACCGGTACCTCGCATCCCATCCGCAGTTGGACGGC
>JAYZWP010000189.1:0-3983 GCA_036142245.1 Pseudomonadota bacterium
GCGTCCGCGTCGGCGAAAAAGGTGTATTGCGGGTTGATGGGGCGGTTGTAGGTGCCGCCCACCTGAACGTAATGGAACTGGTCGGACTCCTTGCTGGAATTGACGACGAAAAGAGGGCTGCCAAAGAGCTGAAAGCTGTCGTCCGTCGCGGAACTGACGTTGTCATCATGGCCGAGGCCGAACTCGACGTAAGCGGTCGAACTGGGCCGGAAGCGTCCCTCCCGCAAACGGATGGCGTCCAGATAACGCTGCACGTTGGCCTGCACCGTGGCCGAAGGGTTCTGCTCCAGCACCATGTTGAATTCCTGCCGTGCCCGGGTGTCCTCTCCCAGCAGAAAATAGCCACGCGCCAGTTCCAGTCGCGCACGCTGGCTGGCCGGACGCAGCAGCAGCACACGTTCCAGGGCGAAGACCCCTTCGTTCAGATGCCCCGTGTCGATGGCTGCCATGCCGTAGTACAGGTCGAAGCGCGGGTCGCCTTCCCCTTCGTCCCGGTGGGCCACCGCGTACTCATAGGCCGATGCGGCCTGCCCCTGCTGATAGGTCGACTGCAGGGCATCGACGTCGACGGCCGCGACGCTTGTCGTAGCCCCGATGCTGAACAGTGTTCCGGCAAATATGGCGCAGATATTCTTCATGGTCCCTCCCTTCCTGGGATGTCACAACCGTACTTCGGTGCACTGTACGGCATCCAATACACGTCGGATTTATATCAAGGATATATAGTTAAATCAATGTGTTAAATTTGTAACTTCAAGTTATTTGCAATCGGTGTGTGGCCGGGGAGTCGAGGTCAAATACCATCGCCCAGCCAGAGACCCGCGTCCTGGCGACCCTGAGAATCGATCAGACGGGTTACCGATTTTTCCGTCGCCTCTTGGCGCGGCAACTCTTGTCCGGCGGTCAGGTTGGCCGGAACGGCGACATCGATCTTTTTAGGATAGGCAAGATTGAGTCCCTCCATCAACTGCGCGAACGACTCCACGGTCATTCCCTGTCCAAGGCGCGGATTGCACCTTTTCTCCTCGCCTATTGTGGTCACTGTCCGGCCCTGGTAGTCGTGCCCCGGATAAACCCGCGTTGCGTCCGGCAGTGTAAACAGATGCTCGTGTACCGACTTCCAGAGCGTGTACGCATCGCCCTGCTGAAAGTCCGTTCGGCCGCAGCCGCGGATCAGCAGCGTGTCGCCGGTAAAGGCCATTCCTTCGGCGGCGCAGTACCAGGAGGTGCAGCCGTCCGTGTGTCCCGGCGTGGCGAGGGCGGTCAGGGTTATCCCGTCCATGACGAGACTTTCACCGTGCGCAAGGAGCCGGTCGGCCGCGAGCACGCCGCTGCGTGTTCCCAACACGACCTGGGACCCGGTCTGTTGGCGCAATTTTGCTGCCGAGGTGATGTGGTCGGCATGGACATGGGTCTCGACGGTGTAACGTAGCCGCAAACCCAACTCATCCAACAATCTCGAATCCCGTGCCACCCACTCCAGAACCGGGTCTATCAGCAGAGCCTCCCGGGAATGGGGATCCGCCAGCAGATAGGTATAGGTAGAGGTTTCTGGATCAAACAGTTGGCGGAACAGCATCTGTCGGGAGTCCTGGACGACACGGATGGGTTGGCGCACGTTGCGTTTATCTTCCCGCGATTCAATGGGATGAACAATGAGTCACATTACGATCCGGGCCGTCCGGCGCGGCGCTGAGTCGCTGGGGGTGCGTACCCCTTGACCGGTGGTCTGTTCGATGTCGCGGTGGTCGGCGCCGGCATCCACGGTGCCGGGGTGGCGCAGGCCGCGGCAGCCGCCGGCCACAGTGTAGTGCTGATCGAGCAGTACGCGGGGCCGGCCCGGGGTACCTCAAGCCGCTCCAGCAAGCTCATTCACGGCGGGTTGCGATATCTGGAGCAGGCGCAGTTCGCCCTGGTGCGTGAATGTCTGGAGGAGAGGGCACTGTTGCTCCGCCTTGCCCCGGAGCTGGTCCGGCTGACGCCATTTCATCTGCCGGTGTACGCGGCGGGCGACAGCGTATGGCGACTGCGGGCGGGGTTGACGCTTTATGCGCTGCTGGCGCGGTGCGGACCTGGCGCGCGCTTCAGTTCGGTGCCGCGCTCCCGGTGGCACGACCTGGACGGTCTGGAGACGCGTAACCTGCGGCACCTGTTCCGCTATTTCGACGCTCAGACCGACGACGCCGCCCTGACGCGGGCGGTGATCGCCTCGGCCGAGGCGCTGGGCGCCGAGGTGCACTACCAGACCGCGCTCGTCGCGGCGCAGGTGGACACGCGGCGCGCGGTGCTGCAGTGCGAGTCCCCCGCAGGCAGCAGGGAACTGGCTGCGGGTGTGCTGATCAACGCCGCCGGGCCATGGGTGGCTGAGGTCATCGCCAAGGTTTCCCCGCCACAGCGTCCCGTGCCGCTCTCACTGGTGGCGGGGAGCCACGTGCTGCTGCCGGGGCGCCTCACCCACGGCGCTTACACGCTGCGCGCCCGGGACGCCCGGGTATTCTTCGCCTTGCCCGCGGGCAGCCACGTTCTGGTCGGGACCACGGAGTTGGAGTTTCGGGGTGATCCGGCGGGGGTGGCGCCTACTCCCATGGAACGGGCTTATCTCGTCGACAATTTCCGTAGCGCCTTTCCGGGCCATCCCGCGGCTGCCAGTGAACCGCTTGATTCCTTCGCCGGCTTGCGGGTCCTGCCGGCACAGACCGGACCCGCCAACCGGCGCTCCCGGGAAACGATACTGCGTTCCGCGGACGGCAATAACGGGCGGTTGCTCTCCATCATCGGCGGTAAGCTCACCGCCTACCGCGCGACTGCGGACAAGGTGTTGCGCCGGGTCGGACATCTGTTGCCGAACCGGCGGCGACGGGCGGATACGCGCGATCTGCCGCTGCGACCGGTGGATTGAGTGGCCTGCCGTCCTGGACGCTCGGCACCGGATCACCGCGCGCTACCGACCAAATGTTCCGGCAGCCCGCTGCCAGGCAATGTAGCTCAGGAGTATCCCGATGAGTGAGTTCCAGACCGCCGCGATGGGCGATGAATGGGGGCCCGTCAAGGTGATCCAGGTCCGTCATCCCGACGGGCTGACCGGGATTCTGGTCATCGATAACGTCGCGGTCGGCCCGGCCATCGGCGGGTTGCGCATCGCGCCGGATGTGACTGCGCAGGAGTGCTTCCGCCTGGCGCGGGCGATGACCTTGAAAAACGTCTCGGCCGGTCTGCGTCACGGCGGCGGCAAGTCCGTCATCGCCGCTGATCCTGCCATGCCGCCGGCCGACAAGGAGCGCATCATCCGGATCTTCGCCCACGCGCTGCGCAACGAGACCGATTACATCTTTGGTCCCGACATGGGTACCGATGAAGGCTGCATGGCCTGGGTGCACGATGAAATCGGCCGCGCGGTGGGGCTGCCGGAAGAGTTCGGCGGCATCCCGCTCGATGAGCTCGGTGCGACCGGCTGGGGTGTGCGGCACGCGGCGCAGGTGGCGTGCGAGCAGCAGGGTATTCCCCTTGCCGGCGCCACGGTGGCGGTGCAGGGGTTCGGGGCGGTCGGTTATCACAGTGCGCGCTTCCTGGCGCAGGCAGGTGCCGTGCTGGTGGCCGCTTCGGATTCCGGCGCCGCCGTGATCAACCCGGCGGGAATCGATGTCGATGCTTTGCGGCGACACAAGCGCGAAACCGGCGCCCTGGCCGCTTTTCCCGGTGCGCGGACAGCCACTCGCGATGCGATACTGAGCGTTGCCTGCGACCTGTGGATTCCCGCGGCGCGCCCGGACGTGATTCGCGCGGAGCATGTCGATCGGTTTCAGGGCCGGATCATGGTGCAGGGCGCCAATATTCCGGTGACCGGGGAGGCGGAGCAGCGCCTGTACGACAGGGGCGTGCTGTGCGTGCCGGATTTCATCGCCAACGCCGGCGGCGTCATCTGCGCCGCGCTGGAGTACACCGGTGCCACCCGGACCACCGCTTTCGCCGCGATCGAGGAGCGT
>JAYZWP010000190.1:0-5980 GCA_036142245.1 Pseudomonadota bacterium
GACTGGGTCGAAAGCTGCACCGCGCTGGTTGAACATTTCGATGGACGCATCGAACTGATCGACTGGATCGAGCAGGGCGCAGCGACCGCGGCCCCCACCGCGGATACCAGCGGGGCCAACGGCGACCGGGACCGGCTCGCCGCGTGACCAGGAACCTCAACCGGCCGTCCCCGGCCGATTGCTCACCGACCCGCAAAAAAAAGCCGGCATAACGCCGGCTTTTTCAAGGACGAGCCGCCGCCGTCAGGTCGGCGGCGGCTGCACCACTGGATCAGGCGACGCCCAGATCCATCAGTCTGGCTGTCAGCGCCTCTTTGGCTTCCGGAGACGGCTCCTTTACCGGCGGGATAATCCGTCCGCCCTTCAAGCCGATTGCCTCGAACCAGGTCTTGATGTCACCGATGGTGCTGGCGTATGCCTGAGTGCGGATGATCTTCCACAGCAGCACCTCTTCCAGCAGCAGGCGGATGGGATTCAACTCGTCGGACTTCTGCCGGGCTTCTTCCCATTTGCCTTCCGCGGCAAGCGCCCGATACTCGTCGACAATGTGCCGTTTCTTGCCGTAGACGATGTAGGACATCTCACCCCAGCAGACCTGGCCACCCATACGCAGGTCTTCCAGGAACAGCGCTTCCGAGGGGTCGGAAACGATGAAGTCATCCCGCAAATCGCGGCGCAGCTTCAGGGTCTCGGCGCGGTTCAGGGAGCCCTGTTTCACCGCCACACAGGTGTCGATGTCCGCCAGACGCCGCATCAGATCGAAACCCAGCACCTTGCCGGAGACCGGAGTACGGTAGAGGCAAACGGCCAGGTCGGTACGATCGGTGAAGTACTTGAACCAGTCGTAGATTTCGTCGTCGCTGCGCAACTGAACCACCGGGTTGATCACCTCGGCACCTTCAAAACCCAGCTTCTCGACGACAGCCATCTTCTCCAGGGCGGTGTGTACGCAGGGATCCAGGATGATGGTCCACAGCGGCAGACGACCCTTGTTGATGTCCGCCACCATTTCGTGAAACTCGACCCACTGCGCCGGGGTCAGATTCCAGCCTTCCGAGATAAATCCGCCGACTACCAGACCATCGATGCCGATGTCGCAGAAGGCGTCTATGTTGTGCTCCATGCCTGCACGGTCGATTTTGAAGTCGTCGTTGACCGCCGAAATCGGACACTGATAAAAGCCCTTGATCTTCTCCAGGGCCCAGGCCTTTGCTTCACTACGGGAATACTCAGGCATTTGCTTCTCCACTCGCTGTGTAATGAAATCCCGTGGACAGGGCTGCGCCCGCAACGGCGCCACGTGTCATCTGGTCGGGATGAGAAAGTCCGGCAAACGGTCGGGCCGGCGGCTCGCACCTGATGTGACCGGGGGGCGCATATGCTGAACCCTGCAGGGGAACTTTGCAACGCCACACGGGTCGCGGCTGACCGGGGCTTATCGTCGGGCGAAAAACTGCACCAGATTGCCGTCCGGGTCGCGTACGGTGAAGAAGCGTCCGTGGCCACCCATGTCGACGGTGGCGCCCGCCGCCACCCCGCGTTTCTCGAGCCGCGCGCGCATCTCATCCAGGTCATCGACCTCGAGCACCACTGCCGCCCCTTCACCGGGACCGACCTGTTCCGGGGCGGGGGTGGCAATGGCCAACGCCTGACCGCCGATATCGAATTGGGTCCATTTGTCCCCATCCTGAAACTTGACCGGCAGTTCGAGGATGTCCCGGTAAAACGCCAAAGCCCGATCCATGCCACTCACGCCATAGTAGGTGCTGCTGATTTTCCTGATACCCAAACCGCTACTCTCCGCACTTGTTACCGAATCGGTCGGAGCGAATTCTGGCACGCCCGGCCGAATATAATGGCTACCCGGTCCAGATTACGCTCGCCAACCATGCCGTGAACGCCCCTACTCCGCTTGAATTGCCCACGCCTTCCCGCACCCTCTGTCAGGCCGCAGGGCAGGCGATCCGGGACTTCGATCTGATCCGGGACGGCGACCGAGTCCTGGTCGGACTGTCCGGCGGCAAGGACAGCATGTCGCTGCTGCTGACGCTGCGGCACCTGCAACGCCGTGCGCCGGTCCGCTTCGACCTCGCCGCGGCGACGGTGGATCCGGAGATGCGCGGCTTTGATCCGGCACCGCTGGTCCCTTACCTCGAACGTCTCGGCATCCCCTATTTCGTGGAGCGGTACAACATGGTACGTGCCGCCAAACAGGGGTTTTCGGGCCGCTCACTGTGCTCATTCTGCTCGCGGCTGCGACGCGGCAAGCTCTATCGGCTGGCTAGGGATCACGGCTACAACAGCCTGGCGATCGGCCACCACCTGGACGACGCGGCGGAAACCTTTCTGATGAGCAGCTTCTACGGCGGCAAGTTGCGCACCATGCGCGCAGCCTATCTGAACGATGATGGGGATATCCGCGTCATCCGTCCTCTCATTTACGCCCGCGAGCGGCAGACGACCGCCTTCGCGGAGCGTGCCGGACTGCCGTTGATCCAGGACAACTGCCCCTCCTGCGACGCCAAACCGACCCAGCGCAACCGTATGAAGACTCTGCTGGCCGACATGGAAGCAGAACACCACCACCTGTTCGCCAACCTCAAGAATGCGCTCAAACCGTTGCTGGAGCAGGATCTCGTCCCCCGGGCCGGTATCGAACCCCGCGGCGGTCGGCGGGACGACGACGATGCCCAGCCGCTGCGGTTCATGTCGCAACCCGTCACGTCGCTCCGCTGACCAGGTCAGCGCCGGGCGGATCTGCCGCCCAAGCCCGACCGGCCCGTCTGCCACCGCACGGATCACGCATCCTATAAAGGCGCGCCCATGCTCGAACGCCTGACGCCGATTCTGCTCATTATCTGTGCCGGTCTGCTCTGGCAGCGCTTTACGCCCGGCGGCCTGGAGGCCGCGCAGCTACGCCGGACCATCAATGGACTGAACATCTATCTGCTGATCCCCTGCCTTATTCTGCATGTGCTGCTCGGCAGCCCCCTGCCGGGCGGATATGGCAGCGTGCCGGCGGTCGCCGCTCTGGTGATTCTCGCCGCGCTGGCGCTCAACACCCTGGTTTATGGCCACCTGCTTCGACCAATTCTTCCCGGCGGCAAGGGCGCGATGATTCTCGCCGGCTCCTTCGGCAACGGGGTGGGAGTCGCCCTGCCGGTGGTGATCGCACTGGTGGGCGAGTCAGTGGGCAGCGTGCCGATCCTTTACACGCTGCTCGCCTCGGTGCCGCTCGCCTGGACACTCGGTGTCATGGTCGCTCTGCGCCACACCAGCCACGCCCTGGTGCGACCCATGTGGCAGGAACTGCTGCGCTCGCCGCCCTTCGCCGCGGTTCTCATCGCCATGACGTGCCGCGAGACCGGACTGATACCGCCGCCGACCCTGGCCGCCACGTTCGAGCAGCTCGGCCGCACGGCATTGCCGCTGGTGATCTTCGTGGTGGGACTGTCGCTTAACTTGCGCGGTCTCAGCCGGGTGTGGCAGGTGATGCCCGCGCTGGGGATCAAGGGTGTGCTCAGCCCCCTGCTGGCACTGGGACTGGGGCGCTGGATGGGGCTCGAAGGTGCCATGCTGACCGCCCTGGTGCTCACCGCTGCCACGTCGAGCTTCAACGTGGGGATCGTGCTCAGCGACCGCTATGGTCTCGACGTCGATCTCTACGCCCTGGCAGTGGCGCTGTCGTCAGCGCTCTATTTCGCTACGGCGCCGCTCTGGGCTGCCTGGCTCGGGGCTGCGCCGCCAGCTCTTTAACCGATTAGGGGCAGCCCGAGCCCGCGTTCCTGGAGCGGTCCCGGAACGCGGACACGAGCCGATTCCGGTCAGGAGATTCCCATATCCTGAAGGAGGCCGAACAGCTCCTCGCGCTGGGCAGCGGTGGGCTGCTCAACCGGTGGGCGGATCGGACCGGCATTCAGGCCGATCGCCTCGAACCAGAGCTTCATGTAGGCCAGCGGCGAGGCGTAGGTGGCGGTGCGGGCCACGATCCAGAGAAACTTGTCGCCGTACAGGTCCCGCACCGGGCTGAGCGCGTCCCACTTTGCATAGGCCTCATCCCACTTGCCCTGCCGGGCCAAGTCGATGTACTCGCGACACAGGTGGCGCTTTTTGCCATAGAGAATGTACGACAGCTCCCCCCAGACCACCTGGCCACCGTGGCGAATATCGTCCAGGAACCAGTACTCGATCGGCTCGGAGACGATGAAATCATCCCGCATGAGCTGCCGCATTTTCAGCGTTTCCGCACGGTTGATATTGCCCTGTTTCACCGCCACGACCGTGTCGATGTCGGCCAGACGGTTCATCAGATCGAAACTCAGCACCTTGCCGGAAACCGGCGTGCGGTACAGACAGACCGCCAGATCGGTGTGGTCGGTCAGATACTTGAACCAGTTGTAGATTTCGTCGTCGCTGCGCAACTGCACCACCGGGTTGATCACCTCGGCGCCGTTGAATCCGAGTTTCTCGACAAACTGCATCTTCTCGATCGCCTGATAAACGCTCGGGTCGAGAATGATGGTCCATAGATCGGTACGGCCGTTCACCGCATCGGCGACGATCTCGTGATAGCGGTACCAGTCGGACAGCGTCATGTTCCAGCACTCGGCAATGAAACCGCCCATGACAAGCCCCTCGATCCCCATATCGATAAAGGCTTCGATGTTCTCCCGCAATCCTGCCTCGTCGATCTCGTAATCCTTGGTGAGAGGGGTCAGCGGACACATGTAGTAGTTTCTGATGTGCTCCAACGACCAGGCCTTGGCTTCGCTGCGCGTGAAATCCATGTGATTTACTCCCTAAAACGCCATCGTGGTGAAGGCGCTACAAACGGCGGCACGGGGACGTGCCGATGAAAAATGGTGGATCATTCTAAGACTTCACTTGATTTAGGGAAGCTCTGAGCAGATCAGAGGCTCCGGTCCGCGGCAGGAGGCCCCCGCATGAACAATGACGTATGTCGTTGATTCATGGCGCACAGCGCCGCCAGGTACCTCGCTGGCGCGCGCCGGGAAAACGGCGCATGCAGGAC
This sequence comes from Pseudomonadota bacterium, assembly GCA_036142245.1. Taxonomy (GTDB): domain Bacteria; phylum Pseudomonadota; class Gammaproteobacteria; order Immundisolibacterales; family Immundisolibacteraceae; genus JAYZWP01. The sequence goes on from JAYZWP010000190.1 coordinate 5,033, forward strand.
GTTTGTCAAAGCCGTTCCGACAAACGGCCCGGAAGCCTAAAGATGTCGTCATCCGTCACGACATTAACAAGAGGCGTAGCCGACCGGCGACTCATAGAACGAGCAATATCCCCGCGATGAAGAGCGACTTGGCCCCGATAGAAACAGACACGTTTGAAACGCTGCGCGATCTGTTCGGCGAGGAGTTCGAGGCCCTACTCCGCGACTACCTGGTGAATGCGCCGGATCTGGCCGCGCAGATCGCTGCGGCGGTGCACGAGCAGAACACCGCGGCAGTCGCCGCTGCGGCGCATCAGTTGAAGGCGACCAGCGCCACGTTCGGCGCCCTGCTCCTGACCGAAATTGCCGAGCAGATCGAATCGCAAGCGTCGGCCGGGAATCTTTGCGAATGCCGGCAGTTGGTTGACAGCTGCCTGGACGAGGCGGATCGGGTGAGCCGGGCACTGAAGAGCGCCTGCCCGGTGCCGGGTCGCTGACACCCGGCGCCCTGCGAACGCCCCGCTCTATTCCTCGTCCAGGTCGATCGAGGTCACATCGTCGCCGTCCGGATCCTCCAGGTCAGGAGGTTCGTTCAGTACCAGTGTGCGTTCGGTCTCGTTCGCCTGGTCGCTCTGCTCGCCGCCCATGGTCGTCCCCCGGTTTGGCCAACGCGGATTAGGAGTATGTCAGACGTCCCGACCAGCGTCATGTGTGGGCCGATAGCGCGGCAGTTCGAACCGGTCGGTGACTCGCGCGTACCAATCACCGCCAAGCCGACCGATCGGTTCAAGGTCGCCAGGATCGAAGCGGCCCGACCCCGGATCGACCAATCCCTCGCGTACATGAATCATCTGGACGTCGCCCAGCACCGCGGCGCCACCGCCCGGCCCATCCCCCGACGACCAGGATCTGCCGCAACCGGCATTCGAAAGCGACGGGTGCCTGCGCAACCCGCGGCACGCTGACGGT
>JAYZWP010000191.1:0-6349 GCA_036142245.1 Pseudomonadota bacterium
TAGGACGAAATGCCACCCACGACATCGAGTCCGGCCAGGTTCGCCAGCGTGTCGGCGCCGCCGCTACGCAACACAACGGGGTCGATATCCGGCACCAGGTCCGCGACCGCCGCCAGCAATTCCTGAAAAGTCGCTCCCTGCTCTCCCGCGGCGCGCAGCCGCTCCAGCAGCAGAAACGTCAGACCGTTGATTTCCAGAAACCGCACGCTGTCTTCCCGGTTGCGATACACCACCAGAAAGGTCGGCGCGTCCGGCGCACTCTCCGGCACCGCCTCGGGGCTGATATGGTGAACTGGGTAGTCGTATTGCAGCACCCAGGCCAGCGGCGAGAGCCTCATCCGCGCGCTGTCCCCGGCCGAGAAATCAGGTTCCAGAAGATCAGGCACCTGCTCCTCGGAGATATTGAGTGCCAGCTCCACCCATTCATAATGGGCCAGCTCCCGCAGAAACGGCGGGTCCTCGGCATGCGCGCGCGCCTCTTCGAGATAAACCAGGAACTCCCGTGCTATTTCCAAAAAATACGGCGTCCTGGCCGGGTGGTCGCGGATGAAATCCCGCACCATGGCGTGCCAGTGCGGGTCAGGCAGGGTCCGGCGCAATACCGGGAAAAAACCGGCCAGCAGCCCCTCGATGTTGTTGTAGAACAGGTCGACATAGACCTGCATGCGCCCGGCAGGCACCCCGGCAAGCGGCGGAGCCCCTTCGGGGTCGCGGATGCGGCGGGCGAAGGCCCGCTGCAGGGATTGAAAATCCGGTTCAGGCAACATCGGCGCACCCGGGAGCATCGGACGCGACACCCTGCTGCATCTGCCGGACGGTGCGCAACTCATCGACCAGAGCCGGCAGCGGCGGGATGTTGAAATCCCTCTCCAGCAGCGTCGGTACCGGCCCGAAACGATGGTACGCCAGCGCCAGCAACCGCCAGACCGGATCCACCACCGCCGCCCCGTGGGTGTCGATCAGGAGATCCGGGGCCTCTACGTAATGACCTGCCAGGTGCAGGTAGCGCACCCGGCCCGGCTCGACGGCGGTCAGCAGTTCCTCGGCATCGCCACCGTGGTTGACGCTGTTCACATACAGATTGTTGACGTCCAGCAGCAGGTCACAATCGGCCCGCTCCAGAACAGCCAGGACGAACTCCGTCTCGGACAACCGCTGACCGGGCGCCGCGTAGTAGGAGATATTCTCGATCGCGATGCGCCGCTCAAGAATTTCCTGGACGCGGCGGATACGCGTCGCGACCCAATCCACCGCCTCGGCGGTGAACGGAATCGGCATCAGGTCGTACAAGTGCCCGTCATCGCTTGTATAGCTCAGATGCTCGCTGTAACAGTCGACGCCGAAATCGTCCAGAAAGCGCTTTAGGCGGAGCAGAAAGACTTCATCCAGGGCGCCTGGAGAGCCGATGGACAGGGATAGACCGTGACACACCAGTGGCCGCTCAGCCACCAGCCGGCGGAATCCTTTGCCTAGTCGGCCGCCGACACCGATCCAGTTCTCCGGCGCGACTTCAAAGAAATCGATCTCCGCCGGTATGCCCTGGTCCTGCAACGGGCCCATGAGGGCCCGCCGCAGTCCCAGACCAGACCCGGTTAACGGGGTCAACGACATCCGACGGTCCGCGGTCCGTCAACGGCCGCCGTCAGGCGGCACCACCGCACTTGCCTTCACCACAGGAACCTTCGGCGCCTTTGCTGCCGCCACAAGAGCCTTCACCTGCTTTTTTTCCACCGCAGGAACCCTCCGCCGCTTTCTTTTTCTCGCCGCAGGAACCCTCCGCTGCCTTTTTCTCGCCGCAGGAACCCTCGTTCTCGCTCTTGGTGGCGCCGCATTTCCCCTCGCCACAGGAGCCTTCGGCGAGCTGCATGTAACCGCTGGTCAGTTCCGTCACCTGAAACGGGTTGGCGGAAACTTGCCCGACGCTCAACACACCGGCGCCGATCACGGTGGCGACCGCGGTGGCAACCGAGGTCAGATGGGGCTTCTCAGCGCGCTGTTTCATCTTCATATCACTCAATCTCCTTCACGAAACGTAAGAACAATCGACCCGGGCTTGAAGCTCGGGCCACCAAATAGCGGGAACTCGCCGTTCCGCGCAATGAGACCCTGGCGACTCGCCATTACTTACAGCACGGGTCAAATAATGATCCCAACCATCAAGATTGATCACCAGCCGCCGATTATCTGTCACACGCGAGGACCGCAGCCTGGTAGCGAACCCGATATCTCGAATGGATCGCAAATCGTATTACGAAAGTCTCCTGAGCAACCGACGGCAACAATTGTTGCAACGGCAAGGACGCACCGCCCTCACCCGGCGCGCCTCGCCCACCTGTGCCAGCTTTGCCGAAGGAGCTGGCCGACGCATGGACCGCCTGGCGCAGCAACTGTTTCTCGAACGCATGGAGCGGGAGGACGCCCTCGAACTCGAGCAGATCGCCGCCGCCCAGCGACGCCTCGAATCCGGACAGTACGGCCGGTGTGTGTCCTGCGGCGGGACCGTCGCGGAAGGACGACTTCAGTTGCTACCCCATACCGCCGTCTGCTCACGCTGCGCGGACAAGCACTCCAGCGATCTGGCCGAGCCCGACTGCCCCGCGCATTGATCCGCCTGCGATTGCGGGCACCAGCACGGTCCGTTACTCATCTGGGCACCTATTACGAAACGTCCGCAAACGCCGGCCTGACCTGTTCCAGGTCGCCGCGGCGCGGCACCCGTGTGCGCCGCGCGCCGTGAGTGAATCGTTGGCGGACGTCATTGTTCACTCTGGGACATCCTGCGAAGCTGCCTGATACCAGCAATGAATGCCCCGCCGCTGAAAGGATATGAGCGGCAACCCGGTCTGGAGCGCCATGAACGGAAAACGTGCGCGCTACGAAGCGCTTATCAAAGCCTACTCGGCGGATCTGTACCGCTACGCGCTATGGAAAACCCGTCACCGTGAACGTGCCGAAGACCTGGTGCAGGAAACCTTCCTGCGCGCGTGGCGTTCGCTGCAGACGCTGCGGGATGATAAATCCGCCAAAGCCTGGCTGCTGACCATCCTGCGCCGGGAGTTCGCACGCGGCTTCGAGCGCTTCACCCCCACATTCGCCGACGACTACGATTTCGACCTTCACATCGGCGAGGAACCGGAAGACGATGACGTGCTCGCCCTTCGGCAAGCCATCAATATGCTGACCGACGAATATCGCGAACCCTTGATGCTGCAGGTGCTCGGGGGCCACAGCAGTCAGGAGATCGCCGACATGCTGCGGCTGACCCCGGGAACAGTGATGACTCGCGTGTTTCGCGCCCGCCGCCAACTCCTGACAATTCTGGAAGGCGCGGAGACCCCACTGCCATCTCGAGGAACCCATCGATGAACTGCGTCGAATTTCGTCGCGAGTGCCTCACGGCACTGAAACCCCAATCCGCCACATTCCGGGAACATCGGCAGCACTGCCCGGCGTGCCGCGGTTACCACGCCAGGGTGCAACGACTCAACGTCAGCCTCGAAAAGGCCCTTAACGTGCCGGTCCCGGCCGAACTGCGATCGCGCATTGTGCTGCGTCACAGCTTCGTGCGCAGCCGGCCCCGCCGCGCACTGCTGGCGGCCAGCGTGCTCGTGGCGGCCATCGGTGCGGGGTTATGGTTCAATCGTCCGCCGATGACCCCCCTCCAGCAGGAGGTGCTCGCCCACGCCATGGAACCGCATGTTCCTGCGGTGTCATCGCCCCTGCCGGCGGCGGAAGTGGCGCAATTGGTGAGTCAACTGGGCGGAGAACTGATCAAACCGATCCCTTCGGCGGTCTTTTACGCCAGGCGGTGTCGTATCGCCGGACACTACGCCGCACATCTGCTGATCGACTCCCCGCAAGGTCCGGTCACGGTGTTTCTAATGCCCCGCTCTGCCGCGCCGCGCGAGCTGGTCTACCGGGAAGGTCACGTTGAAACCCGGGTGATCCCCGCCGGACGGGGCAGCATCGGTCTCGTAGCGCCAAATCATGTGGAGCTGCAGGCAGTGGCCGAGGAGGTACAGGCCGCGATCCGCTGGCACGCATAACCCGCCTGATCCCCGCCCGGGGAGAGACCACCACGGGCGCGGCCCGGTAAGCTACCGTCCCCACGGCCATGCCAGCGCGACTGGCGGGCACTATTATGAAATGGTTCAGCAGGGGGAGCCGTGAAAATCGATTGTTTCACGCACGTCATGCCGCCGCGCTACTTCGAGGCGCTCAAAGCCGCTAGCCGGGGTCCCGACTACCTGTCCGGCATGCTGGAGGGCTTGCCGGATCTCGCCGACATGGAGAGCCGGATTCGCATCATGGAGTCGCTCGGCGTGGACCGGCAGGTCATCACCCTGTCGTCGCCGCCGATAGAGATCGCCGTTCCCGACCCGGCCACCGCCGGTGATCTGGCCCGCCTCGCCAACGATGAAGTCGCCGCGATCGCGCAACGTTATCCCGACCATTTCATCGCCGTCGCGACCGTGGCGATGAACGACCCCGACGGCATGGCCCGTGAGGCGCAGCGCTGTATCACTGAACTGGGGATGAAAGGGGTCCTCATCTACTCCAGCGCCGCCGGGATCCCGCTCGACGCGCCGCAGTTCGAACCTTTCTTCAGCACTATGGCGCAACTCGATTATCCGATCTGGCTGCATCCGGCCCGCGGCGGCAATCAACCGGACTACCGCAACGAAGAGCATTCGAAGTACTGGATCTGGCAGGTGTTCGGCTGGCCCTATGAGACCACCGCGGCAATGACACGGCTGGTCTTCTCGGGATTGTTCGACCGCCACCCGGACATCAAGATCGTCACGCATCACGCGGGCGCCATGGTGCCGTTCTTCGGCAAGCGGATCGAGCACGTGTACGACCACCCCAATCTGCCGGAACTGCGTCAGGCCGCGGACCGCCTGACGCGTCCACCGAGCGACTATTTCCGGCTCTTCTACAACGACACCGCGCTCATGGGGTCGACCGCGGGGCTGCAGGCTGCCTGCGCCTATTTCGGGGCGGAACGGCTGCTGTTCGGCACCGATACCCCCTTCGATAGCGCGGGAGGCGCGGTTTTCGGGGCGGAAACACTGGACAGCATCGCCGGATTGGCGATCCCGCCTCGGCAGCGCGAGCTTATCTACGCCGGCAACGCCCAGCGTCTGATGAAGCTCTGAGAACCGCGCTCGGCACTCCGGGAGAGGCCGCCATCCTTAGTGCGACCCGTACCCTCGACGCCCTGCGGCAGTGCGGTGTCACCCATCTGATCGGCCTGCCGGATAACGATACCGCTGCGCTGTTCGACGAACTGACGACCGACAACCGCCCTCCGATTCTGGTCCGAGTCTGCCGGGAGGGTGAGGCGTTCGCCGTCGCCGCCGGACTCTGGGTCGGCGGCGCTCTGCCGGTGGTCGTGATTCAGAACACCGGCCAGCTGGAAGCGGGTGATGCCCTGCGGGGAACCGTCATACGGATGGGGATCCCGCTGCTCTGTCTGATCGGCTACCGGGGGTATCGACTCAGCTTCGATGCCACCGCCGAGCCGCGACGCCGCCCGCCTCGAACGCCGGCGAACTTGCGTGCGCCGCGTTATGACAGTGCGGCACTGCTGACCGAACCGACCCTGCGGGCCTGGAATCTCCCGTACCGGTTTCTCGACGACGACCCGGAGCAGGTCATCGCGGCGAGCTACCGGGAAGCGCACCGCAAATCCGGACCGGTCGCCCTGCTGCTTACGGAAAGACTGGCACCAGCCGAATGCTGAGCAAATCCGAGGTCATCGCACCACTGCATGCGGTGCGGCGGGATGAGGTGGTCATCACCAGCATGAGCATCGTGCGGGCCTGGGGGCAGCTCTCGCGTCATCCTCTCGATTTCGCGGCGGCGGACAGTGCGATGGGGCATACAGCGGATTTCGCCCTGGGTGTCGCGCTCGCCCAACCCGGTCGGCGCGTGGTCTGCCTGACCGGTGACGGCAGCCTGCTGATGTCCCTGGGAACACTGGTCACCATCGCCGGCAGCGGCTGCAACAACCTGTTGCTGATCGTTCTGGTCAACGGCGGTTACGAGATCACCGGAAATCAGCCGTTGCCAGCGGCGCGAATGAATTTCGCCGCCCTGGCCCACGCCGCGGGAATCAGTCAGACAGCCCACTACGAGTGCGCAGCGGACTATGCGCGGGCGCTGCCAAGGTATCTGGCGGGGTCTGACAGCGCGGTGCTGAGCGTGGGGGTGGAACCGGGGGATGAGCCGCCCCTGCGACGCGGTCCGGCCGAACCGGCGACTTACCTGAAGTCGAGTCTTGCCGAAGCGACCGGTCGGCTGCGGCGGGCGTTGACTGCGCCCCGGGAAGCCCGAACACATTCCC
>JAYZWP010000192.1:0-10245 GCA_036142245.1 Pseudomonadota bacterium
AAAGGTTGGAGTGCGCCCCGTATGACAGTCCGACTGAGCCGGATGCGCGTGAAATCTCCTCGACGGCGATGAGGTGAGACAGATAATCCATGCCGCTGCCGCCGTAGCGTTCCGGCACGGTGATACCGAGCAATCCCATCTCGCCGAACTTGCGCCACAAGTGTTGGGGAAAGTCGTTGCTGCGATCGATCTGCTCGGCAAGCGGCGCGATCTCCTGCTCGGCGAAGCGCCGCACCGCGTCGCGTAGCGCGTCTTTGTCCTCATCGATACCGGTATCAAACGTCATTTCGTCATCCTCTCACCCGTGCCGCGACCGTGCCGTCGGTTCAGTCGAACCACCTCAAAAGTTCCGCCACCTCCATGCGCTCCGTACGGTACCGGTTGAGCGGATGGTCGTAATCGGCATAACCCAGCGAGAGCCCGCAGACCAGATCATGGTTTTCCGGGACCTCGACCTGAGCGGCTATGACGTCCGGATACATCCCCAGAGCGAACTGCGGGACTGTCTCCAGGCCAAACCCCCGCGCCGCCAGCATCACGTTTTGAATGAACATGCCGGTATCCACCCAGGACCCTTTCGCCATCACGCGGTCGATGTAGAAGAACAGCCCCACCGGTGCGCCGAAAAACCGGAAGTTGTTCAGCATCGCTTCGCCGCGCGCCGCCTTGTCCTCGATCGTGATGCCCAGGGCGCCGTAGAGTTGCATGCCGCAGCGCCAGCGGCGCCCCTTGTACGGCTCCACGAATTTCTCCGGGTAGTAGTCGTAATGGGCGGTCTGCTCTCCTCCACCCTGCGCACGTGCCAGCAGAGCTTCGGCGACACGGTCCCGCGTTGCGCCGGACACCGCCACTACCTGCCAAGGCTGGGTATTGGTTCCGGAAGGCGCCCAGCGGGCCGCCTCAAGAACCTGCTCGAGCGTCTCCTTCGCCACCGGTTTATTCAGGTAGGCGCGTACCGAAATTCGATCGCGCATCGCCTCGATCACATCCATCCTCAGGTTTCTCCCCAATTTGTGGTCGCCACCGCTTTGCCGCGAGTGTTAACAGCGCGCTGTCGCGACGAGTTGACCGCGATCTGCGGGCCGAGGTCATTGTAGAGCGTAGCGATACGCCAAACCCTGCGGCGGGTGATACGCACGTCTTCGAATTGAAAGTTGCCCCATGCTAAATTGCCGGAGGCTGTTGTTCGGCCCTACGGATACTGCAAACAGGAGCGTAAATGAACCCGACAAGAAACCTGCTGGCGATTGGTATGGTGGCGCTTATGGGAAACACCAGTGCTTCAGCGGATGACGCCAAGGAGGAAGCAGTCGAATACCGCAAGAGCGTTTATGAAGTGATCGCCTGGAACTTCGGTCCGATGGTCGGCATGGTGAAACAGGAGATTCCCTTCGACGCGGAAGTGTTCGCCCGCAACGCCAAACGCATGGCCGTCATGGCGCCGATGGTCGCCGAGGGTTTCATCCCGGACAGCATTACCGACGATAGTACTGCCAAACCGGAGATCTGGGAGCGTTGGGACGAATTCCAGGCCGGACTCGATAAATTGACCGAAGAATCGGCGAAGCTGTCGGCACTGGCATCACAGGGTGCTCCGCTGCCAGCCCTGGGTCAACAGGTTGGCGCGGTAGGACAGACCTGCAAAGGGTGTCATGACGAATTCCGAAAAGAGTAGCCGTTTGCCCGGTTACGGTCAGATGACGGTGCGCCACATTCGATCGGCCAGCTCTGAGGTCGGGTACGTCACGCGCCGAGTCAACAGCACCGTCTGACTTCCTTTCGAATCTCGGTGATACACCGAATCGATGTTCTTGGACGCCGGCAAGTACCCGGATCAGCAATTTAGGGGAAGGTGAGCGATGCGAATAAAGATGATTTCGCTCCGTTTATCTTGTTCTGTTGTCGGCGCCGCGCTGCTCCTGGCCACGGGTAACGCTCCTGCCGGGCAGGCGGCAATCGAACAATTGTCCATGGTGCGGGAGCTTCTCGAAGCAAGTTCCGATTACGTCGATTTGTCGGGTGATTTCGCCGTGTCGGCCAGCGATGAGGACGCGGCGAACAGGGCACGAATCATCGCCAGGACGTACCGTCAGCGCCTCGGGCTCAACCAGCACAGTGATTTTGCGGTCACCCGGACCGTCGTTGATCCCGCGGGGAGGCGACACATAAGACTCGCCCAGACCTTCGATGGCGTGCCGGTATTCGGAGGCGCGATAGTCGTCCATTTCGCGCCCGATGGTCGCGGCGAGTCGATCACCGGAAATCCACTCCGGCTGCAGCAACCCTTTCGAAACGCTTTGAGAATCGGCAAAGCTCAGGCGGCCCGCACAGCTGTTGCTTCACTGTCGGCTGAACGGGCCAGTGCCAAGTCGGTAGAACTGGTCGTCCTCGATTCAAAAACAGTTTTCAGAAAGGACGGGGAGCCGCGCCGTGCATACAAAGTAACCGTCACCGGTCCGGGGCGTCGTGATTTCGTTTTTATCGACGCCAGCACCGGGGCAACACTCGGCACCCTGTCCGGCATTCATTCGGCGAGAGACCGGTACACCTACGACATGCACAATTCAACCTTCTATGCGACGGCCAGCCTGGAACGCGCCGAAGGGGACATTCCGACCGGAGACACCGACATCGACCAAGCGCACGACTTCGCCGGCGACACCTATGATTTCTTCTTCAACGCCTACGGCCGCGACGGTATCAATGGTGCGGGACTTCCGATCCGCTCATACACCCATTACGGGATCAATTATCTGAACGCCTTCTGGGACGGGACGAGACTGACCTACGGTGACGGATTTCCGATCGACGATATCGTCGGCCACGAAATTACCCATGGCGTCACCGAATACAGCGCCAATCTGATCTACCTGTTCGAACCCGGGGCGTTGAGCGAATCATTCTCCGACATATTCGGAGAGATCATCGACCAGATCAACGGCGTAGGGAGCGACGGTATAGCGGATCGGTGGTTAGTGGGCGAAGACCTGCCCGGATTCGGGGCAATAAGAAACATGAAAAATCCACCCGCGTTCGGGGACCCCGATCGCATCGGAAGCCCCAACTATTACTGCGGGCTGCAGGACAACGGCGGTGTTCACATCAACAGCGGCGTGCCGAACAAGAACTTCACCCTCCTGGTCGACGGCGGAACCTTCAACGGCATCGACGTTCAACCGATCGGGCTCACCAAGGCGTCGGCAATTCACTATCACAGCCTGACCAACTATCTGACCCCGCTGAGCAATATGCGCGCCCATTTTTTGGGATTGTGGCGCTCCTGCTGGGATCTGCGCGGCGTCGCACTCAATGATCCGGCCACCGGTGCACCGTCCGGCGACGCCATCTCCTGGATCGATTGTCAACAGGTGCTGCGCGCTGGAGCAGCGACTCAGTTATGGACTCCGCCGTGTCGATAGAGCGAGTTAGTCCCTAGTACGAACGCGGTAGCCCCAATACCCGCTCACCGATGTAGTTCAGAATCATTTCCCGACTGACCGGAACCGTTTTCAGGATTCGGCTCAGGGCATGCAGTTCGAAGAGCCCGTACTCCCGGGCAAAGCCGTTGCCGCCGTGCGCCTGCACCGCCGCATCCACCGCGTGGGCGCACGCCTCCGCCGCGAAATATTTGGCCATATTGGCCTCCGCGCCCGCCGCTCTGCCGCTGTCGAATGCCCACGCGGCCTGATAGGTGAGCAGCGTCGCCGCTTCGAGTTCCGCGCGCGCCGCGGCCATCGGATGAGCCAAGCCCTGATGCGATCCCACCGGCACCCCGAACACCTCCCGGTCGCTGGCGTAGGTGACTCCCTTTTCCAGAGCGTAGTGCCCCATGCCCACCGCCAGCGCGGCCACCACGACCCGTTCCGGGTTCAACGTGTCGAACAGGATGGAAAACCCCCGTCCGACCTCGCCGACCACATGCTCCGGGCCGAGCGGTACGTCGTCGAAAAACACCTGAAACTGCTCCTCGGGGATCAGCACGTCGATGGGGATGGCCCGCTTCTCGATGCGCGGATCCTTCATCGGGACCATGAACAACGTAAACCCCTCGGTTTTGCTCGAGGCTTCGTCGAATGGTGTGGTCCGCGCCACCACCAGGGCGTGGTCGGCGGCGTCGGCACCGGTGATGTAGGTCTTCTGCCCCTTGAGAACGAATCCATCGCCGTCCGGCCGCGCCACGGTAGTGATGCGCATGGAATTGCTGCCGGCATTCGGTTCGGTAATGGCGAAACAGTAGATGTTCTCGCCGCTGCAGCCGGCAGGCAGATAGAACTGCTTCTGGGCTTCGGTACCGTGTTTGTTCAATAAGCCCATGGTCATGGTGGGTCCGATCACCATCAGCAACAGCGGCATGCCGACCCGCGCCAACCCCTCGTGGATCAGAGCCATCTCGAACAGGCCCAATCCGGCGCCGCCATACTGCTCGTCCACCATGATGCCGAGAAAACCGTCACTGCCGAGCTGGCGCCACAGTTCCCGTGGAAACTCCTTGGCGAGCGATTTTTCCTCCCAATAGGCCCGGTCGAAGTGTTTCGCCAGATCCTCCGGATAGGATCGGATCATCTTCTGCTCGTCGCTGAGTTCAAAATCCATACTCGCCTACCTCTCCTGTGGGTCCCAATTAACCGAATTTCCGATCCGCGGTCACGCACAATCTGTTTACCATAGCGGGTATCGCACCATTTTCACCGACAGAGTTCCGTTTCGCGTCTCATGCAGGATCTGTGGATATTCGGCTATGGTTCCCTGGTCTGGCGGCCGGACTTCGAACACACCGAACGCGAAGCGGGTTATATCGCCGGCTGGTCGCGCCGCTTCTGGCAAGGGTCGACCGACCACCGCGGGATACCGGGAGCGCCCGGGCGCGTGGTCACCCTGACATCCGACGCCGATGCCGTGTGTTGGGGGATCGCTTACCGCCTGCGCGGGGGCGATTCGGACCAGATCCTGGCGGCGCTCGACCTTCGCGAGCAAGGCGGCTACCAGCGCACCGAAATCGAAATTCGTCTGGCGCGCACGCAACGCCGCGTGGCCGGCCTCGTCTATCACGCCACACCGGAGAACCCCCATTATCTCGGACCGGCTCCGGCGCGCCAGATTGTCGCCGAAATCCGTCGCTCCCGCGGACCGAGCGGCCACAACATCGAGTATCTGCTGCGTCTCGCCGATGCCTTGCGCGGCATGGGGGCGGAAGACCCCCATGTCTTTGAACTGGAACGTCTGGCGCGTGCGCAGCCGCCCGCTCAGGAGAAGGTTTCTACCAGCGCCTCGTAGGAGGGCAGCCCGAAACGGGCCCCGAGCTGTTCACGCCAGACGGCGTCGATGCGCCGGCAGGTCTGGTCGCTCAGTTCACCGGCGCCCTCGCCGACCCCGCCCTTGCGGACCTTGGCGGAATCACCCCCCGGTGGAATACCGCATGCCGCATCGCGCGCCTCACGAAACAGGTGGTCGTCGAACTGGGTCACATGCTCCCGCATGAAGGACACCGACGACTGGCGCAGGGTCAGTGCCAGCAATGCCTCGTCCAATGGGCAGCCGATGAAGTCGGCGACCGAGCGAACGGCGCGTTCCGGATCGTCGGTCATTTTCTCGAAACAGAGCAGCAGCACGTCGTCCCGCCCGCGCAGCGGCCAGAAGTCGGCGAAATGAGACCAGTAATTCAGCGGGCTGCGCATATCGAGAAACATGTGCTCGGCGATGTCGTCGACACTCACCGCCCCCGCCTCGAAGAACCAGCCGTTCCAGAAATGAAACTGCGATACCACGACATCCTTGGGGTTACGGAAAACGGTGATATACCGGCCGCCCTTGGGTAGCATTCCCCAGGGCAGGTGGGTCTTGTAGGCGCGCGGTTCCCCCCGTTGCGGACCATGCACGTCGATGCCCATGTCGAGGCCGAGTTCCAGCCAGGGCACCACCTCGGTGATCTCCCGGAAGTTCATGTCGCCGCGGGTACGCAGGGTATGAATCATCTGCTGCAGCCAAGTGGTGCCGCATTTCGGATAGGTGGCGATGAACACGTCGCTCGGTTTCGCCTGAAAGGCGAGGGCCTGACCGACACTCGCTTCGCTCATGAGATTGCCCACCCGCTCCAGCATCTCAGGAATCGAGGCGGGGCGTTTCAGTGGTACGGCTCCGGACATGGCAATCTCTCCTCGCAATGCGGCGCGCGAGGCGCTGCAAATCGGCCTGTCACACGGCTTGAACGCGGCAGGGTCATAACAGAGGCTTGCCATTGTGACAGAAGGGCCTCTCTCCCGATGAAGACACCTCCTGTTCGACCAGCCGCGACGGCGCTACTGCTCCTGACAACACTCGCTGGTCTGGCGGGCGCGGAACCCGTCACCGTCCGGCCGGAAGCCAACCCTTCCCTGGAAGTGGATCTCGTCGCGTTCGGTTCGTGCGCCCGCCAGACCGAGCCCCAACCCGTCTGGCGGGCAATCCGACACGCCCGACCGGACCTGTTTCTGATGATCGGCGACAACGTCTACGCCGACTGGGGGAGCCGGCAGCAGACGCGCGCCGCCTACGACACTTTGGCAGCGCAACCCGGCTTCCGTGACCTGCGTGCCCAGTGTCCGATTCTTGCGATCTGGGATGACCATGACTACGGCGTCAATGACGGCGGCGCCAGTTTTCCCCACAAGAAGGCAACCAAGGCGGAATTCCTGCGTTTTTTCGATCCGCCGCCCGACTCGCCGCTGCGCCAGCGCGAGGGGCTCTACGATGCGCATCTTTTCGGTCCGCCCGGCCGGCAGGTGCAGGTCATCCTGCTCGATACACGCAGTTTTCGCTCCGACCTCGTCGCCCGGCCGCGCAGCGAGCACTCACGACTCGGCCGCTACCGTCCGGATGACTCGCCCCACGCCACGGTGCTGGGAGATGAGCAATGGCAGTGGCTGGCGCAGCAGCTCACGGTACCGGCGCGGTTACGGCTTATGGTATCGAGTATCCAGGTCATCCCGGACGAGCATCGTTTCGAACGTTGGGCGTTGATGCCTCGAGAGCGTCGGCGCCTGTTCGACCTGCTCGCGCACAGCGGTGCCGATGGTGTCGTCCTGCTGAGCGGTGATCGCCACCTGGCGGAAATTTCACAGCTTCGGCCGGGCGCGGATAACCCGCTTCGCTACCCGCTGTACGAAGTCACCTCCAGCGGCCTGAACCAGCGCGACGAGGGGATCGTGCAGGAGCCTAACCGACACCGGATCAGCACCACCAGCTTGCGGCTGGCCAATTACGGCAGCGTCGCCGTGCAGTGGGAAGATGACGACCCGTTGATCACCCTCGCCACGCACCGCGTCGACGGCCGGGCGCTGATGGCCGAAAGCTTTCCGCTGTCGTTCTTGTCGCCCCAGAGGCGAGCGGATCCCTGACCCGGGTCACAGCCGGAACCGTACCGTTTGCAAGAATCTGACAAGTGAGCCCTGACCCGCGCGATATCCCGGCCAAACGATGAGCGCCACCGCAGCAAAGCTTCGGCGCGCCGCGCTCGCCGCGGAATTGACTACGCTGTGCAACCGGGCGCGTCAGATGGAAACGCTGCACCGCGCCTCGCTTGTCCCGGTGCGCGAAGAGCATCGCGCCAGCGCGGCCAACCTGCTGCACTATCTGGCGTTACGCCAGGTCGACCTGCGCCCGCTACAGCGCCGTCTCGCGGCGCTCGGCGTATCCTCTCTCGGCCGAACCGAAGGGCATGTGATGGCATCCCTGGTCGCGGTCCTGCGCAACCTCGTGCCTGAACAGGGGCCCCTTGCGGAGCAGATTGCGGAGATCGGGTTTCAACAGGCGGATCAGCTTCTCTCCCGCAACCGCAGGCGTCTGCTGGGTCACACGGGCGACCGTCCCCCGATCATGGTCACCATGCCGAGCCACGCCGCCCGCGACCCGCTGTTCGTACAGGCGTTGCTTGAAGCCGGCATGACCATCATGCGGATCAACTGCGCCCACGATGCCCCGACCGACTGGCAGGCCATGGTGGAGCACCTGGCCACGGCGCGCCGCAATACCGGGCTGTCCTGCCGGGTACAGTGCGATCTGCCCGGACCGAAACTGCGTACCGGACAGCTGCATGGCCCGGCCGTGCGTTTCAAGGTGCGTCGCCAGCCGGGTAGCGCCGTGGCGCGCTTCGAACTCATCGAAACCGCCTCGCCCGACGCGGGCGCCGCGCAACCCCCCCGTGTTGTGATCGAACGCGGCAAGTTAAAGGGGGTGCGTGCCGGCGATCACCTGATGGTGACCGACCGGCGGGGCAAACGGCGCCATGCCCGGGTCGAGGCCGTCACCCCCAGCGGTTTTCTTATGGAGGCCCGCAAATCCATTCTCATCGGAGAGGGAGTCGAATGGCGGCTGGAGCACGACGGCGCAATCGCGGCCAGCGCCAGGACCCTGTCCTGTCCGGCTGATGCCGCCAGTGTGAAACTGCGCGCCGGTGACCGGATCCTGCTGACGCGCGACCGCGCTCCCGTCGTCTGGGATCACCCTACCGCCATCGTCGCCGCGGTGGAGTGTCCGGTCGCGGACCTGTTCGCCAGAATCGAAGCAGGACAGACCATCTGGTTCGACGACGGCCACATCGGTGGGCGCGTGGTCGCTGTCGGTGTGAACCGGATTACCGTGGAGATCACCTCGCCTCCCGACAGGCGCGTCAAATTGCGCGCCGGCAAAGGGATTAATCTGCCGGAAACGACGTTGGCATCTTCCGCGCTGTCCGACGAGGATCATGCGGTACTCGCCCACATCGTACGGCACGCCGATCTCATCGGCGAATCGTTCGTGCAGAATCCCGCCGACGTGCTGGCGCTCGGTGCGGCGTTGGCGGAACTGGGCGCCGGTGACCGGGGGATCATCCTCAAGATCGAAACGCGGCGGGCGTTCGAAAACCTCCCGCGTCTGCTTCTGGCTGGCCTCCAGCTACCCTGCGTCGGGGTCATGGTGGCGCGCGGAGACCTGGCGGTCGAGGTGGGTTATGAGCGTCTGGCGGAGGTGCAGGAGGAGATTCTCTGGCTTTGCGAAGCGGCCCACGTGCCGGTCATCTGGGCGACCCAGGTGCTCGACAACCTGACCCGGCACGGCACCCCGTCCCGCGCGGAGGTAACGGACGCCGCCACGGCCGCCCGCGCCGACTGCGTGATGCTCAACAAGGGGCCCCACATCCTGGAATCCCTGCGTTTTCTGCGCGACGTGCTGCAGCGTATGGATGCCCACCAGCACAAGAAAAGCGCCATGCTGCGCTCCCTGTCTGTCGCCACGCTGCCGACCGAACCGCCTCTCCCCGGTGACGAGGTAAAGGTGGACCAACCAACCTCCGCGCAACCGCGCGAGGAGACGACCGGTTCACCGCCGCGGCCGCCGCCCGAATGAGCGGCTATTCGCACCGCAGCCACCCAACCCGTGGTTCACCCCACGTCGTCTGAACGGTCCCGGCAGGGTGGTCCGTGTCGTGAGTCGTCAATTCCCGCGCCGTGGGTTCCGGGCAATGGCGCCACCGCGACCGGATAACCGCGGAACGATGCAGGTCCCTCCACTTCGTCTTCCTGTCGCACGACCCGCCACGGACTAGATACGACTCACGGCGATGACGCTCGCGCGGGGCGGCCGTCCACCGCGGTCCGGCCAGTCGCTGGTCGCTGCCCGCGTCGCTCCGTCCTGACCGGGGTGCTGCACGCTCAGGAAAAGGGTGCTGCCATCCGGAGTGAATGCCGGGCCGGCGATCTCACACCCTCGCGGGCCACTCAGGAATTGGCGCACCCGCCCGCGATGCTCGCCCTGCAGCTCGACCACGTAGACCCCGTCGTTGAGCGATAACCCGCCGTCCAACGCCCGAGTCTGGCCGTCGGTGCAGACCCACAGGTTACCGGCCGGGTCGATGGCGAGGTTGTCGGGACAGCCCATGGCACTCAGTTGATCCATCCGCGTGTAACCGGCGAAGTAGGTCAGGCGGGACGGAATCGGCGGTGGCGGCGGATGCGCCAGCACACCCGCGCTCGGGTCACCGCACAGCAGCAGAAGTTCCCAGTGGAACTCGACGCCACCGGGATCGTTGCCGACTTCGGCGATCTCCAGCAGGTGACCGGTACGATTGTCCGGGCGCGGATTGGCCGCATCCACCCCGTGCCGTAACGGCACTTCACCGCTGTCGCAGTCGACTCCCGCTCGCCTGTCGTTGTTGGTCAGCGCCAGATAGAGCCGTTCGGTGACCGGGTTCCACTCGATGTCTTCGGGTCGGTCCATCGGGGTCGCTCCGAC
>JAYZWP010000193.1:0-3589 GCA_036142245.1 Pseudomonadota bacterium
TGATGTCCGCACCGAACTGAGCCGCGAACAAGCTGTGGATGCGCGGCGACAAACTGTGCTCCACCGGATGACCGAACACCGCGTAACGGTCCGTCATGGCAGCGCCTGACTGGTTACTCCCGCAGCCACCGGGCAGCATCGAGAGCGAAATAAGTGAGAATCGCATCGGCGCCGGCGCGCTTCATCCCGAGCAGCGACTCCAGGACCGTGGCGCGCTCATCCAGCCAGCCCTGCGCGGATGC
The DNA here is from genome assembly GCA_036142245.1 of Pseudomonadota bacterium. GTDB lineage: Bacteria > Pseudomonadota > Gammaproteobacteria > Immundisolibacterales > Immundisolibacteraceae > JAYZWP01. Next base: position 243 of record JAYZWP010000193.1, read on the forward strand.
TGCTTTGAGCATCGCGTACTCGCCGCTCACCTGATAGACGAAAGTCGGAACGCCGAACCGATGCTTGACCCGGCTCACCAGGTCTAGATAGGGCATCCCGGGTTTCACCATGACCGCGTCGGCTCCTTCAGCCAGGTCCAGGGCGATTTCCTGCAGCGCTTCGTCGCTGTTGCCCGGATCCATCTGATACGTCCGTTTGTCGCCGCCGCCCAGGTTGGCGGCGGAGCCCACGGCATCCCGAAACGGGCCGTAGAAGCTGGAGGCGTACTTTGCCGCATACGCCAGAATCACCGTGTTGGGCAGGCCGGCGCGCTCCAGGGCATCACGTACCGCGCCGACCCGTCCGTCCATCATGTCCGACGGCGCAACGATGTCCGCGCCGGCCTTTGCATGACATACCGCCTGCCGTACCAGCGCGTCGACGGTGATGTCGTTGGCGACGTAACCGCTCTCGTCGAGCAGTCCATCCTGGCCGTGGCTGGTGTAGGGATCGAGGGCGACGTCGGTGATCACCCCGAGGTCCGGAAATGCTGATTTCAGTTGCTTGACCGCCCGCGGCACGAGACCGTCCGGATTCCAGGCCTCCTCGGCTGTAGCGGATTTCGCCGTTTCGATCACCGGAAAGAGCGCCAGCGCCGGGATCCGCAGCGCGCGTGCCTGGGCTGCCGTCTCCAGCAGTTGATCGACGCTGAGTCTTGCGACCCCCGGCATGGATGGCACCGGTTCGCGGCGACCAGCGCCGTCCAGCACGAATACCGGCAGGATCAGATCATCCGGTGCCAGGCGGTGTTCGCGCACCAGTCGGCGCAGGAAGTCGTGTCGGCGCGTACGCCGTAACCGGGTTCGCGGAAATTCCCTTGCCACGCCCGTCCCGCTATCAGGCGGTAATGGCGTCCAGATGGTCCACGATGCGCTCGAATACGACATCCGTCGGCGCATCCCCGTCTATCTGAAACAGCAGCCCCTTTTTGGCGTAGAAGGAAATCACGGGTGCGGTCTGTTCTTCGTACGTCCGCAAACGGTTTTGCACCGTGGCTTCGTTGTCGTCGTCGCGCTGATAGGTTTCGCCTCCGCAACGGTCGCATTTGCCGGCAACCTTCGACGCCGCGGTATAGACGTTGTAGACGGCACCACAGTCCCGGCAGCTACGCCGTCCGCTGATGCGTTTCCAGAGCGCCTCGCTGGGTACTTCGATCTGGATGACCGCGTCCAGGGGTTTTCTGATATCGGCCAGCAGTTCCTCAAGCGCCTGCGCCTGCACCGTATTGCGCGGGAACCCATCCAGAATGAACGAGCGTGGCGCGGTCTCGCCCGTCAGCCGTTCCCTGATCTGTTCGAGAACGATTTCATCGGGCACCAGTTCCCCGGCATCCAATGCGGCTTTTACCCGCAGACCCGTTTCGGTGCCTTCGGCGACGGCTGTGCGCAGCAGATCCCCGGTGGACAGCTGCGCGGCATCAAAGCGACTTTCTAGCAGCTTTGTCTGGGTGCCTTTGCCGGAACCCGGCGCACCGAGCATTACGATTCTCATGGGCAGGAAAGTTCTCGGAATGAAGAGGGCTATCTGAGCGGCAACACGGTTGCCACGGGTTTGTTGTGGCGCGCAAGGTTCCCAGCAACCGGCGGCAGCGTCAATAAACCGGAGACGTGGCACTTAACAGACGACGCGCGAATGCTTACAATTCCCGCCCTTTCGCCGCGGTCGCGGACGAGCCGGCGGTCAGTCATCAAGAAACGGGTGCCGGGATATTTTCGGCGGAACGCCCAAGTTTTAAGTGCCAGGGAGATCAGTTTAATGTCTTTATCACTCGTCTTCGCCTTGGTGTGCGGAGTGCTCGCGATCGTGTATGGGGTTTTCTCCATGCGGTGGGTGCTTGCGCAGCCGCAGGGCAACGATCGCATGGTCGAAATCGCATCCGCCGTGCAGCAGGGCGCCTCGGCCTATCTTAATCGTCAATACACCACGATCGGGATCGTCGGGGTGGTTTTGTTCCTCGCGATCGGACTGTTCCTCGGTGAAAACAGTTGGTTGACCGCCTTCGGGTTTCTGATCGGGGCGGTCTTCTCCGGCGCGGCAGGCTACATCGGAATGAACATCTCGGTGCGCTCCAATCTGCGTACCGCGGAGGCGGCCAACCAGGGGATCAATGCCGCGCTGCAGGTGGCGTTTCGCGGTGGCGCCATCACCGGCATGCTGGTCGTCGGGCTCGGCCTGCTGGGGGTTGCCGGCTACTATTCCCTGCTGCTTGCCCTGGGTGCAGCGGATGACCTGTCACCGTTGATCGGCCTGGGTTTCGGCGGGTCGCTCATCTCCATTTTTGCCCGGCTCGGCGGCGGTATCTTTACCAAGGGAGCCGACGTCGGCGCGGACTTGGTTGGCAAGGTGGAGGCCGGAATTCCCGAGGACGATCCCCGCAATCCCGCGGTCATCGCCGACAACGTCGGGGACAACGTCGGCGACTGTGCCGGTATGGCGGCGGACCTGTTCGAGACTTACGCCGTGACCGTGATCGCCACCATGCTGCTCGGCGGTCTGCTCGCCGGAGTGGGTGAAAACGCTGTCATCTATCCGCTGGTGCTGGGCGGCGTGTCCATCATCGCCTCCGTGGTGGGGACCTTTTTCGTGAGTGCCCGGGAGGGCGGCAGCATCATGGGGGCGCTTTATCGCGGCCTGATCGTCGCCGGCGCACTGGCGGGTATCCTGTTCTATCCGGTCACCGCCATGATGATGGGGGACAACGAAGCGGGGGTGCTGAATCTCTGGCTCTGCGGCGTGATCGGGCTGGTCCTGACGGCGGCCCTGGTCTGGATCACCGAGTATTACACCGGGACGGACCATAAGCCGGTACAGCACGTGGCCGAAGCATCCACCACTGGCCACGCCACCAACATCATCGCCGGACTCGGCATTTCCATGAAGTCCACCGCCTGGCCGGTGATCGCGGTTTGCGTCAGCATCTACTTCTCCTATGAACTGGCCGGTCTCTACGGCCTGGCGATCGCCGCCACCTCCATGCTTTCCATGACCGGAATCATTGTTGCGCTGGACGCCTACGGCCCGATCACCGACAACGCCGGCGGCATCGCCGAGATGGCCGAACTCGATGACAAAATTCGCGGCATTACCGACCCGCTAGACGCCGTAGGCAATACCACCAAGGCGGTCACCAAAGGGTATGCCATCGGCTCAGCGGGGCTGGCCGCGCTGGTGCTGTTCGCCGATTACACGCACAAATTGGAAGTGCAGTCCGGCGTACATCAGGAAATCATCTTCCGCCTTTCCGATCCAATGGTGATCATCGGCCTTTTCATCGGCGGACTGGTGCCCTACCTGTTCGGTGCCATGG
>JAYZWP010000194.1:0-5782 GCA_036142245.1 Pseudomonadota bacterium
TTGCGAAGCCTGATCATTAGCACTCTCCCGTTGAGAGTGCTAATGATAGGAATCAGCCGTTGCAAGTCAAGAGTCTCACCGCGTTGCGCAGGGGCTCTTTGCGCGCGGTCAGGCGGTAAACACGGCGACAGCGAGCGAGTTACTCCATGCATGCGCCAACCCCCTACGTTCTCGTGCTGTGCAGCTGTCCGGATGACGTCGCCGCCGCGATCGCTCGCTCACTGGTCGAGAAAAGAATCGCCGCCTGCGTCAACATTCTTCCGCGCGGCCAATCTATCTACCGTTGGCAAGGTGAAGTGACGCAGGATTCGGAAACGCTGCTGATGATCAAGACCTCCCGCGCCTGCCTGGAACGCCTCGAACAACAGGTTCGTGAAACTCACCCCTACGAAGTACCGGAATTACTCGCCATGGACATTGCCGCCGGCGGAGCAGACTATCTGGATTGGCTGGCCGACAATGTCAGTTAATTACCCGGGGCGCCGCTTTGCTCGGGTCGCGATGCTGCTCTGCAGCCTGCTTCCCCGCTTCTCGAACGCTGCCAACCCGCTTGATGGTTGGTTGGAGACCACCGATGAAGCGGCCATCCGACCACCGGAAGAGGTGTTCATTGCCAGTGTGGAGCAGGTCACGCAGGAGACGATATCCATTCGCTGGCACATCGAACCGGGCCATTACCTGTACCGGAACGCCTTCCGGTTCTCTCTCCAGCCCCCCGCGGTATCCTTGGGGGAGCCCGCCTATTCCGAAGCCACCGTGGTAACCGACCCCCACTTTGGCGTATCCGAGATTTTCAGGGACAGCGTCCGCGTGATCCTGCCGCTGATCGGCGAACCGTCCGGCTTTGGCGCCACGCTACGAATCGACTACCAGGGATGCATCGAGAACCGACTCTGTTACCCTCCGGCCAGTACGGAACTCTTCGTGACTTTCCCTGCGGGGATCTCTTAGCAACACCATGAACAGGATCGCAGTCGTCATGGTAGTGCTTGGATGCGCCCTGGGCGGATTCTGGGTCTCGACGCAATACCATTCCGGGAACAGCGAGTCAGGCGAACTTTCCGGACCAACGGTCGCAGCACCAGCCTTACGGCTGGCCGACACCCGGGGACAGTACCGGGAACTGGCGGAGTGGCGCGGCAAGGTCGTTGTCGTCAATTTTTGGGCGACCTGGTGCGCCCCATGCCTTCAGGAAATACCAGATTTCGTACGCATTCAGGCTGCATACGCGGACCGTGGCGTCCAGTTCGTCGGCATCGCGCTAGATGCGCCGGATGCCGTGATGCGCTTTGCGCAGGACCTCGGCATCACCTATCCGATACTACTCGGCACCGGTGACGCCATCGAAGTGGCACGACAGTTCGGCAATACGCTGGGTGTATTGCCCTACACCGCAGTGATTGATCAGCAAGGCCACTTGGCCGACGTCCACGCGGGCGTGGTCCAGGCAGAGGATCTGACGAGCTTGTTGGATGATCTCGTTGCCGCGACACCCGTGTCCGGCGCGCTCGAATCAGGCTAAACTGCTGACTTAAGTCTCGAAGCTGGAGCGAACCTCCGGCAACTGCGGTTAACGGAACGCCTGGAACGGAATTCTTTGGCCCACCTGCTGCTGATCCACGGCCCCAATCTCAACCTGCTCGGCCAACGCGAGCCCACCTTATATGGCGCCGCAACGCTTGCCGACATCAACACTCGGTGTGCGCGTATTGCACAGGATGGAGGCGTAGCGTTCAGCGCGTTTCAAAGTAACGCGGAATCCGCCCTCATAGACCGGATCCAGGCAGCCGGCTCGGATGGGACCAGCATCATCGTCATCAACCCGGCAGCATATACCCATACCAGCGTGGCGTTACGCGATGCTCTGTTGGCCGTTGGCCTGCCGTTCGTTGAGGTACACCTGACCAACATTCATGCTCGGGAACCTTTTCGGCACCACTCCTATTTTTCGGACAAGGCAGCCGGGGTCGTTTGCGGATTCGGGCCGGTGGGTTACGAGCTGGCCACCATCGCGGCATTACGCCTACTGCACGCCAAGTAGGGTAACGCGCGGATCGCAGCAACCTTCCGATCGTCGCGACGATTCATACGAGCGGCCTGCGTGCCCGGGCACGTGGGTTGATCGAAAGCAGGGAAACAGATGGACTTACGGAAAATCAAGAAGCTGATCGAGTTGGTGGAGGCCTCTGACGTGGGCGAACTCGAGATCCGCGAGGGCGAGGAGTCGATCCGGATTGCGAAATCGGCGGGAGCGGCGCCGCTACCCTACATGTCGATGCCACCCCCGCAAGCACCCGCGGTGCTCGAGCCGACAGCGGGGGGCGGCGGCGCGGCGGTCGGTTCGATCGAGCAGAGCACAGCCCTGCCAACCGGGCAGGTGATCAAGTCGCCGATGGTCGGCACCTTTTATCGCGCACCGTCACCGAGCAGCCGCCCCTTTGTGGAAGTAGGCGACCGGGTCGAAAAAGGTGACGTGTTGTGCATTATTGAAGCCATGAAGCTGATGAACCAGATCGAGTCCGATGTCAGCGGAACCGTTGCCGCCATCGTGGCCGAAGATGCGCAGCCGGTGGAGTTTGGACAGCCGCTGCTCGTGATAGAGCCCTAGGCTCATGATTCGAAAAGTCGCTATCGCCAACCGCGGCGAGATCGCGCTGCGGATTTTGCGCGCCTGTCGGGAACGCGGCATCGCCACGGTGGCACTACATTCCGAGGCGGATCGCGAGCAGATGCACGTGCGCCTTGCGGACGAATCGGTCTGTATCGGACCACCCAATCCGGCGGGCAGCTATTTGAACATTCCCGCCGTCATCAGCGCGGCCGAGGTAACCGACGCCGACGCCATTCACCCGGGCTACGGCTTTTTGTCGGAAAACGCGGTCTTCGCCGAGTCAGTGGAGCGCAGCGGCTTTGTATTCATCGGACCGCGGGCGGATACCATCCGGCGCATGGGAAACAAGGTGGAAGCCATCAAGCTGATGCAGTCGCTCGGCGTCCCCTGCGTGCCTGGCTCCGATGGCGCGTTGCCGGATGATTCCGCGGCCGTCATCGATGTCGCTGCGCGCATCGGCTATCCGGTGCTGTTGAAAGCGGCGGGAGGTGGCGGCGGTCGCGGCATGCGCGTGGTCCGCGAGGCCAGTGAACTGCTGTCGGCGTTGGAAATCACCCGTAGCGAGGCGGCGGCTGCATTTGGCGACGCCAGCGTCTACCTGGAGAAATTCCTCACCCAGCCCCGCCACATCGAGTTTCAGATCGTCGGTGACGGGGCGGGAAACGCCATCCATCTGGGGGAACGGGACTGCTCGACCCAGCGCCGCCACCAGAAAATCATCGAGGAGGCGGGAGCCCCGGGCATCACCGACGAGCAGCGCGAGCGTATCGGTCAGTTGTGCGTCCGCGTATGCCAGGAGCTGCAGTATCGCGGCGTGGGCACCTTCGAGTTTCTTTACCAGGACGACGCCTTCTATTTCATCGAGATGAACACCCGAATCCAGGTGGAACACCCGGTGACGGAGATGATTACCGGCATCGACCTGATTGCCCTGCAGCTCATGGTCGCGAACGGAGAACCGCTGAAGCTGCAGCAGACCGATATCGTGTTCAATGGTCACGCCATCGAGTGCCGTATCAACGCGGAAAATCCGCGCACCTTTATCCCTTCTCCCGGGCTGGTCAAACAGTTCCATGCGCCCGGAGGGCCAGGGGTGCGGTTCGATTCACACCTCTATGGTGGCTATCGGGTTCCCCCCTTCTACGATTCCCTGATCGGCAAGCTCGTGGTCCATGGCATGGATCGCCAACAATGCATCGATCGGCTACGCGTTGCGCTGGAGGAACTCGTGGTAGATGGCATCGACACCAATATCCCGCTGCATGCCGACCTGCTCAATGACGCACGCTTCTGCGCGGGCCAGCAGAGTATTCACTTTCTCGAAAGCTACTTGGCGGAGCGCTAGCAGCCCGTTCCACCCACGCGGCAGAACCCAAATCAGGACCGCCAGAAAGCGGGGCTGAGCAGCACCAGTAAGGTGAACACCTCGAGTCTGCCCAACAGCATGGCGAAGCAGAGGACCCATTTTCCGGGAGTGCTGATCGAGGCGAAGTTACTGCCGACCTCACCGAGACCGGGGCCGAGGTTGTTCATGCAGGCGGCGACCGCGGAGAAAGCCGTCACCAAATCACCCTCAAACGCCGCCATGGCCAGGTACATGGCAGTGAAGGTGACCACGTAGACGGCAAAGAATCCCCAGACTGACTCGATAACCCGGTTCGGCAGTGCTTCCCTCCCGACCTTGACCGAAATGAGCGCATGAGGATGGATCAACTGCAGCACCTCGCGCAGGCCCTGGCGGTAGAGCATCAAGGCCCGAATCACCTTGATGCCCCCCCCCGTGGAACCGGCGCATGCACCGATGAAGGAGGTCAACAACAGCAGGATCGGCAAAGCGCCGGGCCAGGCGAAAAACGGGGCGGTGGTGAACCCTGTCGTGGTACCGATGGAGACGGCCTGAAAGACCCCCTGACGAACCGCCTCTTGGGGATTCCCCGCCGCGCCGGTGACCCAGAGCGCCAGCACGCAGGTGAGGGAGACGACAACGAGGATAAAAAGATAGGCAACGAACTCCGCATCACGGGAGTAGGGGCGTAATGAGAGTTGCTGCAGGGCGTTGAAGTGGAGCGCGAAATTGACGCCCGCCAGGACCATGAATACCACAGCGACCGCTTCGATGGCGGCGCTCTGGAAATAACCGATGCTGGCGTCGTGCGTGGAGAAGCCACCGATGGCCACGGTGCTGAAGGCATGGCTTATCGCATCGAATAGGCTCATTCCGGCCACGGCGTAAGCGATGGCGCAGACAACCGTCAGCCCCAGATAGATGTACCAGAGCGCCTTCGCTGTTTCCGTAATCCGGGCGGTGAGGCGGGCGTTCTTGAGAGGCCCGGCGATTTCCGCGCGATACAACTGCATGCCGCCGATACCGAGCATCGGCAACACGGCAACCGCGAGCACGATGATTCCCATCCCTCCCAGCCATTGCAGCTGCTGGCGATAGAAGAGAATTCCGGGCGGCAGCTGGTCAATATCCGTCAGAATCGTCGCGCCGGTCGTCGTCAACCCCGAGAGAGACTCGAACACGGCGTCCGTCACGGTCAGCAGGGGTGCGTGCGAGACCAGCAGCGGCAGGGCACCGAACAGCCCCAACACCACCCAGAAAAGGGCGACGATGAGAAATCCGTCGCGTACACCGAGATCAACCAGACCCTTGCGCACCGGCAGCCAAAGCGCTAATCCAGTGGCAAGGGTCAGCGCGAAACCGACCGTGAACGCGCTGGCGGCGCCATCCGCGTAGAACAAAGAAACCGCCGCGGGCGGCAGCATGGTAAAGCTGAAAACGATCAGCAGAAGACCGAATACCTGCTGAATGCCCCGGGGGTGCATGAGGCGGGCTTTAACCGCGTATCAAACCGCCCGACGCAAGGGATTGCGCCGTAATACCGGTTCAAACAGCCGCTCCACCTCGGGGATCCGGGATTTGTCGACCAGAAACAGGATCACGTGGTCGCCGTTTTCGATCACGACGTTGTGGTGGCCCATGAAGATTTCATCGTTGCGCACGACCGCTCCGATGATGGTGCCCTCCGGCAGCTTGATTTCGCCAATCTCGCGTCCGATTACCCGCGAGGTGCGTTTGTCACCATGAGCGACGGCCTCGATGGCCTCTGCCGCACCATGGCGCAGCGAATGAACGGTGACGACATCACCATGGCGCACGTACGCCAA
>JAYZWP010000195.1:0-8320 GCA_036142245.1 Pseudomonadota bacterium
GCCGGAAGTGGCGCAGCATCCCCTGAACCGGCCAGGCGGCGGCATCCCCGAGGGCGCAGATGGTATGACCCTCGATGTGTCCGGCGACGCTGTCGAGCAGGTCCAAATCCCCCGGCGTGCCCTTGCCCTCGACAATACGGGTGACGACCCGCCACAGCCAGCCGGTCCCCTCCCGGCAGGGGGTGCACTGACCGCAGGATTCCGAGTAGTAGAAGCGGGAGATGCGCTGCAGCACCTTCACCATGTCGGTGGTTTCGTCCATCACCACCACGGCCCCGGAGCCGAGCAGCGAGCCCGCCTTCTTGATGCCATCGTAATCCATGGTGGCGTCCATCATCGCCTCGCCCGGCAGCACCGGTACCGACGACCCACCCGGGATCACCGCCTTGAGGGTACGCCCGCCCAGCACGCCGCCCGCCATCTCCAGCAGGTCGCGGAACGGGATACCCAGGCGGACCTCGAAGTTGCCCGGCTTCTCCACATGGCCGGAGACCGAGAAAATCTTGGTCCCGCCGGCGTTCTCCACCCCCAGTTCCCGGAACCAGTCGGCCCCGTTGCGCAGGATGGCCGGTGCCGAGGAGAGGGTTTCGGTGTTGTTGATGGTGGTGGGCTTGCCGTAGAGACCGTAGTTGGCGGGGAACGGCGGCTTGAAACGCGGCAGCCCCTTCTTGCCCTCCAGCGATTCCAGCAGGGCGGTTTCCTCCCCGCAGATGTAGGCGCCCGCGCCCAGCACGGCGTAGAGGTCGAAATCGATGCCGCTGCCGCGAATGTTCTGGCCGAGCAGGCCGGCCTCGTAGGCTTCCTTGACGGCTGCATCGAACCGCTTGAACGGTTCGTCCATCCACTCGCCACGGATATAGTTGTAGCCGACGGTCGCGCCGATAGCGAAGCCGCAGATTGCCATCCCCTCCACCAGGGTGTGGGGGTTGTAGCGCAGGATGTCACGGTCCTTGCAGGTGCCCGGTTCGCTCTCGTCGGAATTGCAGACGATATATTTCTGAACCGGTGCCTCGCGGGGCATGAAACTCCACTTCAGGCCGGCGGGAAAGCCGGCACCGCCGCGACCGCGCAGGCCGGAGGCCTTGACCTCCTCGATCACCTGCTCCGCGGTCAACTCACCCGCAAGAATCTTCTCCCACGCCTGGTAGCCGCCGATCTCCCGGTAGCGTTCCATGGTCCACGGCTGGTCGACTCCCAGCGTGGCGTAACAGGTCTCGTTCAATGGGTGGTTCACCGATTCACTCCAGGTCGTCCAGCAGACGGTCCGCCTGCTCCGGGGTGAGGTTCTCGTGGTAGACGTGGTCGATCTGTATCACCGGCGCGAAGCTGCAGGCGGCCAGGCACTCCTCTTCCGGTTTGAGGTAGATCCGTCCGTCCGGCGTGCTCTGGCCGGTCCTGATTCCGAGCCGGCCTTCGATGTGCGCGAGCAGCTCATCGGCGCCGCGCAGCATGCAGGAGATGTTGGTGCAGACAGCGACGCAGTGCCGCCCCACCGGCCTGGTCTCCAGCATGGAGTAGAAAGTGCCGACCTCGTACACCTCGATAGGGCGCAGACCCAGGTATTCGGCCACAGCGTCCATCAGTTCCGGCGTGAGGTAACCCTGGTTTTCGTGCTGCACGGCATGCAGCGCACCGAGCACCGCGGAACGGCGCTGATCCGGCGGGAACTTGCTGCACCAGTGATCGATCTCCTCGCGGACGTGATCTGACAGTACCGCGCCGCTCACCGGTCGATCTCCCCGAAGACGATGTCCTGGGTGCCGATGATGGCCACCATGTCGGACAGCATATGACCGCGACTCATTTCGTCCAGCGCCGCCAGGTGGGCAAAACCGGGCGCACGCAGCTTGAGCCGGTAGGGCTTGTTGGCGCCATCGGAAACCAGGTAGGCGCCGAACTCCCCTTTGGGCGCCTCGACCGCGGCGTACACCTCCCCTTCCGGTACCGAATAGCCTTCGGTAAACAGCTTGAAGTGGTGAATCAGCGCTTCCATGTCGTCCTTCATCTCTTCCCGGCTGGGGGGGGTGACCTTGTGGTCATCGGCCATTACCGGGCCGGGATTGTCCCGCAGCCACCGGATGCACTGGCGCACGATGGCGTTGGCCTGACGCATCTCCTCGACCCGCACCAGGTAGCGGTCGTAGCAGTCGCCGTTCACGCCGACCGGAATCTGGAAATCCAGTTCGTCGTACACCTCGTAGGGCTGTTTGCGGCGCAAATCCCACTCCACGCCGGAGCCGCGCAGCATGGGGCCGGTGAAGCCGAGCGCCTCGGCCCGCTCCGGAGACACCACACCGATCCCGACGGTGCGCTGTTTCCAGATGCGATTCTCGGTCAACAACGTTTCGTAGTCATCCACGCACCCGGGAAAGCGGTCGGTGAAAGCCTCGATGAAATCGAGCAGCGATCCTTCCCGATGTGCGTTGAGCCGGGCGACCTCCTTCTCGTTGTGCCACTTGGAGGTCTCGTACTTCGGCATCGCCGTGGGCAGGTCGCGATAAACGCCACCGGGCCGATAGTAGGTGGCGTGCATACGGGTGCCGGAGACCGCCTCGTAGCAGTCCATCAGGTCTTCGCGCTCGCGAAAGCAGTAGAGAAACACCGTCATGGCGCCGATGTCGAGGCCGTGGGCGCCGAGCCACATGAGGTGGTTCAGAATCCGGGTGATTTCGTCGAACATGACCCGGATGTACTGCGCCCGGATCGGGACCTCGACGCCGAGCAGCTTCTCGATGGCCATCACATAGGCGTGCTCGTTGCACATCATGGAGACGTAATCGAGCCGGTCCATGTAGCCGATGCTGTGGTTGAACGGCTTGCTCTCGGCCAGCTTCTCCGTGCCCCGGTGCAGCAGGCCGATGTGGGGGTCGACCCGCTGAATCACTTCCCCATCCATTTCCATCACCAGACGCAGCACACCGTGGGCCGACGGGTGCTGTGGCCCGAAGTTCATGGTGTAGTTGCGAATCTCCGCCATCGTTTCAGTCTTCCTCGCCGGCGTGCTCGTAGCGGTGGTCATGGCGCACCACACGCGGCACCGTTACCCGGTTTTCGATGGTGACCGGCTGGTAGCGCACCCGCTGCTGAGCCTCGTCGTACAGCACCTCCACCCGGCCGTTGAGCGGGAAGTCCTTGCGCATCGGATGGCCAATGAAGCCGTAGTCGGTAAGGATGCGTCGCAGGTCCGGATGCCCTTCGAAAATAATGCCGAACAGGTCGAATGCTTCCCGTTCAAACCAGTTCGCCACCGGCCAGATTCCGGCGACGCTGGCCACCGTCGGCAACTCCTCGCCGGTAGCGAACACCCTCACCCGCAGCCGCCGGTTGTGGCGCAGCGACAGGAGTTGATAGACCACCCCGAACCGCGGGTGCGCGCTGGCGCCGTCCTGGTAGTCGGCGTAATCCACTCCGCTGAGGTCAATGAACTGGCCATAAGCCAACTGGCTGTCCTGTCTGATGATCTCGAAGCCGGCGATCATCCTTTCCCGGGCGAGATCGACCTGAATCTGGCCGAGGCGGTCTACGGTTACCGCTGTCGCGGCATCCCTCAGCTTTTCCGCCAGCAGCGCGCGGAGTGAATCGTTTGGGTCGGTCACGATGGCAACGGTTCAGCGGGCGATGGTATTGGTCCGCTTGATCTTCTTCTGCAACTGCAGCACACCGTAAAGCAGCGCTTCGGCGGTGGGAGGACAGCCGGGCACATAGACATCCACCGGCACCACGCGGTCGCAACCGCGCACCACCGCGTAGGAGTAATGGTAATACCCGCCGCCGTTGGCGCAGGAGCCCATCGAGATCACCCAGCGTGGTTCCGCCATCTGGTCGTAGACCTTGCGCAGCGCCGGCGCCATCTTGTTGACCAGTGTCCCGGCGACGATCATGACATCCGACTGCCGGGGGCTCGGCCGGAAGAACATGCCGAAGCGATCCAGATCGTAGCGGGCGGCACCGGCCTGCATCATTTCCACGGCGCAGCACGCCAGCCCAAAGGTGACCGGCCACATGGAACCGGTGCGCGCCCAGTTGATGAGGGAGTCCAACGTGGTGGTCGCCCACCCCTGCTTCATGACCCCTTCTATTCCCATTCAAGAGCCCCCTTGCGCCACTCGTAGACGAACCCGACGACCAGTACACCGAGAAACACGACCATGGCCAGAAAACCGAACATGCCGATCCCGCCCGGTTCACCCAGAACCACCGCCCAGGGAAACAGGAAGGCGATCTCCAGATCGAAAATGATGAACAGGATCGCCACCAGGTAGTAGCGCACGTCGAACTTCATGCGGGCGTCCTCGAACGCCTCAAAACCGCACTCGTAAGCCGAATTCTTCTCCGGATCGGGTCGATGGGGCCCGAGCAGGCGGCCCAGTACGATGGGTGCCAGACCGACGACGGCACCCACAACAATAAACAGCCCGATTGGCAGATATTCAGCGAGCATGAGCGTTAACAGATGGACTTCGCCTGGTCCCAGAATGGTCCTCCGCCGCGCGCCGCCGCGGGCGCGCTCCAGCCTGGGTTACCAAAGCGCCGAAGAAGCGTCATGTTAACAAACCGGACCCGGTTGCTGCGGAAAATTATGGTGCCGATGGCCGGACTCGAACCGGCACGACTTGCGTCACTGCCCCCTCAAGACAGCGTGTCTACCAATTCCACCACATCGGCACGATTCTGAAATCTCAGCCCCGCTTTCCTGGTCGCGTCAATCCGGGATGGCCGGTAATTCTCCAGAAGCCGACGAATCATCCGCCGCCGGCGCCTCGAACTGATCATCCATACCGGAACCTGGCAACCCTTCCGGCGACGCGGGCAAAGTCACTTTTTCCAACACGCTGACAGGCCCCCGGTCGGAGTTGGCGAAGTACGCCAAGGTGAGACTGGTGGCGAAAAACAGCATGGCGAGAATGCTGGTGGCGCGTGTCAGAAAGGAGCCGGCACCCTGCGCACCGAACACCGTCTGCGACGCGCCGCTGCCGAAAGCGGCCCCGGCGTCCGCCCCTTGGCCCTGCTGGATCAACACCAGGCCGACGAGCAGCACCGCCGCCAGCACATGCAGAACGAGAACCAGGGTTGCAATCATTGGGTCGCCGCCACCTCGCAGATCGTCAAAAAGCTTGCCGCATCCAGGCTGGCACCACCGATCAGGCCGCCGTCGATGTCCGCCTGGCTGAAAAGTTGCGCGGCATTATCCGGTTTCACGCTGCCGCCGTACAGAATCCGCACCGTCTCGCCCGCCTCGCCGAGCGCACCGCGCAGCAGACCATGCACCTCCTGGGCCTGCGCCGGGGTCGCCGTGCGCCCCGTACCGATCGCCCAGACCGGCTCGTAGGCAATGACCGCCCGGGCCACCGCTTCCAAACCCACCCGATTCACTACCGCCATCAGTTGCCGCACGACGACCGCCTCCGTAGCACCCGCCTCGCGTTCCTGAAGGGTTTCACCCACGCAAAGCACCGGCTGCATGCGGCATTTCTGCACCGCCTCGAACTTCGCCGCGACCCGGGCGTCGTCATCGCCGTACAGCGAGCGCCGCTCCGAGTGTCCGACGATCACCATTGCGCACCCGAGATCCTCGAGCATCGCCGCGGACACCGCACCGGTATAAGCGCCCGCATCATGCTCGTCGACATCCTGGGCACCGACGACGACCCCCGCACCCGAACTGCCCAACACGGCGGGCAGGTGGACATAGGACGGAAACAGCGCCACATCGACCTGCCGCGAGAGAGAACCGAGACCGTCACGCACCGCCTGTGCCAAGGCTTGGGCCTGGGCCTGGGTACCGTTCATTTTCCAGTTACCCGCAACCAGAGGCTTGCGCATTATTCAGATGAGATTCGCCGGTCGAAAAAGGCCGCGCATCCTATCGACCAGGCCGCAAAAAAGCAACGCGGCGATCGGCGCGACCAGGGTTCAGGCCGCGGCTACGGCTTCCTCCACGGCACGCGCCAACTGGCCTGCCAGCAGATCGATTTCGGTGGCATCCTCCCCTTCCACCATCACCCGCACCACCGGTTCGGTGCCGGATTTGCGCAGCAGTACCCGCCCGCGGCGACCCAGCGACGATTCCACGTCACTGACCGCATCGGTCACCCGCGCGCAGCTGTCCAGGTCGAAACCCGGTTTCAGCTTTACGTTGATCAGTTTCTGGGGATACTTCGCCATTGCCCGCTTGAGGTCCGACAGCGACTTGCCGCTGCTCACCATGGCGGCGACCACCTGCAGACTCGAAACGATGCCATCGCCCGTCGTGGTCTTGTCCAGGCAGATGATGTGGCCGGAGCCCTCCCCGCCGAGCTGCCATCCCCAACTCTTCAGTTTCTCGAGCACGTAGCGGTCGCCGACCGCGGCTCGATCGAACGGAATGTCGCGTTCCCGAAGGGCGATTTCCATCCCCAGGTTGGTCATCAACGTACCGACCACTCCGCCGTGAAGAACCCCTCGCTGGTGACGATCGCTGGCAACGATACAAAGCAGCTCATCACCATCCACCAGTTCCCCCGCCCCGTCGACCATCACGACCCGGTCCCCGTCGCCGTCGAAGGCAATCCCGAAATCGGCACCCTGGGCGACCACCTCCCTGATCAGATTGGTCGGCGCCGTAGAACCGAAACCACGGTTGATGTTGAGCCCGTCCGGCTCGCAGCCGATCGCATGCACCTTGGCGCCCAGTTCGTGAAACACGGATGGGGCCACTTTGTAGGTGGCGCCGTGGGCGCAGTCCACGACGATACGCATGCCGGATAGATCGAACTGTTCCGGGAAAGCGCGCTTGCAGAATTCGATGTAGCGTCCTTCCGCATCGGTGATGCGCTCCGCCCGCCCGAGCGATTCAGCGGAAACCGTCCGCAGCGGCTGTTCGAGCATCTGTTCGATGCCCAACTCCACCTCATCGGGAATCTTCTCCCCCAGGCCGGAAAAGAACTTGACCCCGTTGTCCTCGTACGCGTTGTGCGAGGCGCTGATCACGACGCCAATTTGGGCGTGAAAGGTTCGCGTCAGGTAGGCAATGGCCGGGGTCGGCATCGGGCCCAGCAGCAAGATGTCCGCCCCGGCGGCGGAAAAGCCCGCCTCCAGCGCCGATTCGAACATGTATCCGGAAATGCGGGTGTCCTTGCCTATCACCACTCGGGTACCGGTCGGGCGGCTCATCACCTTTCCGGTCGCCCAACCCAGCCGAAGCATGAACTCCGCGTTGATGACGGCATCGCCGGTCTTGCCCCGGATGCCGTCGGTACCGAAATACTTGCGTTGCGTCATGATGCTTCTCCGTGCGCCGCGCGGATCGCGGCGAGCATGTTGAGTGTATCGATCGTTTCCGGAACATCATGAGTCCGAACCCATCCGGCGCCGTGCAGTACCGCCCAGAGCACGGCGGCGAGACCCGCGGCGACACGCTGCTTCGGCTCCCGACCCGTGACGCGGCCGAGCATCGACTTACGCGACACCCCGACCATGACCGGCACACCGAGCGCCGCCAGGCGCTCGATCTGCGCCAGCAGCAGCAGATTGTGCTCCTGAGTCTTGCCGAAGCCGAAACCTGGGTCGACGATGAGGCGTCTCCGGTCAACCCCCGCGGCCTCGCAGGCGGCGATCCGTTCCGCGAGGAACGCGGAGACCTCCGCGACGACATCCGCGTATCGCGGCGCGCGCTGCATCGTGGCCGGATCACCCTGCATGTGCATGAGACAGATCCTGGCACTACACGCGGCCGCCACTTCGAGCGCACCGGGCGCCCGCAACGCGTTCACGTCGTTGATCAGACCGGCGCCGGCACGCACGGCGGCCGACATCACCTCGGGTCGGCGGCTGTCGATGGAGACCGGGACACCCTGCGCGACCAAGCCCTCGATCACCGGCATGACCCGTTCGAGTTCCTGCGCGGACGACACCTCCCGGGCTCCGGGGCGAGTGGACTCTCCCCCGACATCGACCCAGTCGGCGCCGGCTTCATACAGCTGAACACCGTGCGCCACCGCCGCGGATGGATCAAGAAAATCCCCACCGTCGGAGAAGGAGTCAGGCGTTACGTTCAAAACGCCCAGTACCTGCGGTGAAGCCACCGCTTGCCGCTGACCGCTGCCGGTTAGTGCAGACTCGCCGGACCGCCGATCTCCGGTTCCGAAGACTGACCGGGTTCGGCGTCGTTGCGGGAGCGCGGCGCGGAGGAATCACCACCCGCTGGCGGACGCGGCTCCCTGCCGGCCATGATGTCGTCGATCTGCTTGCGGTCGATGGTCTCGAATCGGATCAGGCTCTCGGCCATGGCGTGGAGCTTTTCCATATTGTCGGTCAGGATCTTCCGGGCCCGCTCGTAGTT
>JAYZWP010000196.1:0-3338 GCA_036142245.1 Pseudomonadota bacterium
ACGAGAACCTGATCGAAGCGGTAGCAGTACCCCAATTGGCCACCTTCGAGGCGGGCGTGCTGTTCGCGCGCGCCGAGGGGATCATCCCGGCGCCGGAATCGAATCACGCCATCCGTGCCGCGATCGACGAGGCGCTGCGCTGCAAGGAAACCGGTGAGCCGCAGGTGATCTTTTTCAATCTCTCGGGCCACGGCCATTTCGACATGGCGGCCTACGACCGCTACTTCGCTGGCGAACTCACCGATTACGAATACCCCGAGGCACAGATAGCCGCGGCTCTGGAACGGCTGCCCAAGGTGGCCGCTGCCGGGGAGTGATTGACGATTTCGGTGGTCTTAATGTTGTCTTCACACCAGCAGGAAATAGACGAAATGGGCCGATCGATCTTGTTGGCTGGGTTGCTCAGTTTGACCGGCTGTGCAACCGGCGTCGTTCAGCAGGGCATGGGACCGGCACAGCCGCAGCGCCCCGCATTGACCGACCTGGCCCAACGACCGCAGCAATACGCCGGTCAATATGTCGTGGTTTCCGGCCGGCTCGAGCACAACGCCTATCGTTCCGGGGGTGGGCGCTGGGGCTTCGATCTGCTGAACGAGGACGGTTCCGGGATCCGGTGTTTCGAGCGTGCATACCGGCGCGACAGCCCGTTCCCGGTGCGGCAGCTATTGCGCCGCGCCGGTCACGAGGCCGGGGCGATCGAGGTCGCCGGCTGGGTGGACAAGAGCGGCCGCCTGGAGTTGGACTGGATCGAGTACGCGGGGATGCGGGTCGACACCGAGTTCGTGCCGCGGCCGCTGGTCTCGGATTTCGCCATTCACTTCTGACCTGATCAGCGGGACAACAGCGCCATGAGACGATTCCGATGCCAATGTGGGGTGGCGGTATTTTTTGAAAATTCCCATTGCGGCAGCTGCGGCAGTACGCTGGGGTTTGTCCCCGATCGATTGACCCTGGAGGCGCTGCACCAGACGCAGGAGGGCGCCTGGCGGACCCACGATGGGCTGGCAGTGCGGTTCTGCGCGAACCACCTGGACCACGCCGTCTGCAATTGGGTAATACCGGCGGACGACCCGACCCCTCTGTGCCGTTCCTGCCGGCTGAACGGCATCATCCCCGACCTCTCGGTCGCCGAACACCTGCCGTTGTGGGGTGCGGTGGAAAGGGCCAAGCGCCGGTTGCTGTACAGCCTTTTCGCGCTCGGCCTGCCGGTGACCGGCCGCGACCGGGACCCCGAGCACGGGCTGATTTTCGACTTCCCCACCGATCGGCGGGCCGATACGGAATTCACCCAGCACCTCGAAAGCGTGCCCGACGTCACCACCGGCCACGATTCGGGCCGGATCACCATCGACCTGGCCGAAGCGGACGAGATCGCCCGGTTGCGCGCCCGCCGCGAGTTGGGGGAACGATACCGGACTTTGCTGGGCCATTTTCGCCACGAGATCGGCCACTACTATTGGTTCCGGCGTGTGAACCGGGAACCGTTGCTGGGCGAATTCCGTACCCTGTTCGGCGACGAACGGGCCGACTACGGCGAAGCGCTGCAACGCCACTACGCCCAATCCCAAGCCGGGGCGCTGCCCCCGCCGGACTTCATCAGTCATTACGCCGGCGCACACCCGTGGGAAGACTGGGCCGAGACTTTCGCCCACTACCTGCACATCGTCGACGGCATAGAGACCGCCGCTGACTACGGTATCCAGGTTGAGCAGCGCATCGTGGGTTCCGCCGG
The DNA here is from genome assembly GCA_036142245.1 of Pseudomonadota bacterium. Classification (GTDB taxonomy): domain Bacteria; phylum Pseudomonadota; class Gammaproteobacteria; order Immundisolibacterales; family Immundisolibacteraceae; genus JAYZWP01. The sequence continues at coordinate 1,733 of JAYZWP010000196.1, forward strand.
CTTGCCGACCCGGGATGGCGGCGGCGATTTCGAGGCGCTGCTCGCCGACTGGCATGACCTGGCGCTGGCACTGAACAGCCTCAACCGCAGCATGGGTCAGGAGGACCCCTACCCGTTCGTCATGACCGACCCGATTCACGAGAAGCTGAAAATGATCCATCGCGTGGTGACCCCGCCGGGCTGATCCGTAACGATTCGGCGGTCCGGGTCGCGGTTAGCGCCAGATCGACCCCGATGGACGAATGCCCGCTCCACGGGTTTAGTAAGGAGATCATCGGGCCGCCGGGGAGGCGGAAGCCATGCCGGCAACAATTCGTGCCCGCGTGCGCAGCAATTGGGGTCGCAGCGCTTCGGGCGACAGCGTTCCGCTCAGCAGGCTGTCGAGCAGAGCCAGCGCGGCCTCAGGCCGGCCTGCCTCGAACATCGCCTCGGCGAGATTATTGCCGGCGCCGGCGTGTGCCGGATTTTCCGCCAGCGCACCGCGCCATGCCGCCTCGGCCTGTTCTGGCCAGCCGGCTCGATACAGGGCATTACCCAGTCCGAAGTGAGCCGCCGGTGAGCCAGGCCAGCGCCGCGTGGCCGCGCGATACGCGCTAACCACCTGCCCGGGACTCAGAACCGGTTCGGCGCCGGCGAGGGCCGCAAGGTAGTCGTTCGCGGTGACGAACCCGGGCAGATCACCCGGATTCAGAACCACGAACGCCCACCGGTCGCCCGGGTTCCAGGTACGTTCGAAGGCATCGAGGGTCATTTCCAGACGGCGCTGCTTGCCGGATCGCAACGTCAACCGATCGTGGTTGCGATCCCAGCCGACAACAACGGCGTAATGCCATTGGGGAAGCAACCAGTTACGCACCCTTTGCAGCACCAATACCGGTTTGCCGGCATCGAGCGCTGCCCTTATCTGTTCGAGGCTGCCAATCCGGTAAGGAATGCGGCCGTGACGCCTCGTGGCGCCGATCAGTTCCGCCTGCAGGCTGCCGTAGCCGCGGGGCAGGTAGACATCGTCAGCGAGTACCTCGGGCGTGACCTGTACCCCGTCGTGCACCAGTACGGTGGCCAACGCCGCCGGGCCGCACTGGAACCCCGTCTGCGGGAAGAAAGGCACGCTCGACAGGTCGGTTCCGGAATCGGAACCGGGTAGCGGGTTCACGGGGTGCCATGCGCACCCCGTGAACAGCAGCACCGTGACAAGGCCCCCCCACCAAAGCGGAGGTGACCGGTGCTTCAAGTTTTCTTGAAGATGTCGATGACGCCGGTGATTTCCAGAATCAGCAACACGACGAAAACCGCTCCGATCAGACCGAGCACACCACCTTTCGGTAAGTCGTCAATCTGCTGGTTGAGCGATTCGATCTCAGCATCCGTAAGCGCCGCGACGCGTTCACGCACTCTGTCCGGATCGACGCCGAGGGCAACCAGTTGCTGTTGGACGGACTGCGACGCAAGGTGCTGTTCCAACTGCGTACGCGCCTGTTGCCCCTGTTCGGCTGCGAGCTGCGTGGCCGTGCCGATCATCGCGGACTGCGCTGATCCCACCAATCCAAGCCAGCTGAGGGATGCGGCAAACACCCATACAACCATTTTCCGTCCTGTGCGATTGTGC
>JAYZWP010000197.1:0-6610 GCA_036142245.1 Pseudomonadota bacterium
GCTGCCATGGAAGCAACCTACGGCAAGGAAGCGGCCGCGGAACGATTTCACAAGGGTCCGCCCCATGCCTGCCTGTTCCCGAACCTGTTCCTGGCGGAAATGAACATCGTCATCTTTCAGCCGATCAGTGCCACGGAAAGCGTGCAATGGCATACGCCGATGTTTCTGAAAGGGGCACCGGAACTGAACTTCCGGTTACTGCGTCAGAGCGAGGGCGCCCTCGGCCCGGCCTCGTTTCTGGTGGCCGACGATGCCTCTGTCGCCGAACGCACGCAGCGGGCGCTGCACTCGGGACAGCCCTGGTGCGACCTGAGCCGGGGCAACGAACGCGAGTGGACCGACGAGATCGGCGTGCGGGTCTCCCACATGACGGACGAGACCACCAACCGCGGATTCTGGTCGCAATACAAAAAGCAGATGGGCTGACGCCCGTCACCCGACGCACCGAACCGTGCCGTTAGCATGCCGCTGTTATCGGCATGCTGGCGGTTTCCAGTTGCCGCAGATTGCCTGGAGGAACAACAGATACCGTGGTCAGTGACATCGAGGAGCGCGAGATCACCGCGTTCATTTACCGCGAGGCGCGGCTCGCCGACGAGTCCCGTTATGAGGATTGGGAACAGCTCTGGGCCGACGACAAAGCGGTCTACTGGGTGCCCCGCAGCGGCGACCCGGATCAGGACCCGGACAAGCATGTCTCCCACATCTACGATAACCGGCAGCGGATCGCCACCCGGGTACGACAACTCGGAACCGGTTACCGCTATAGCCAGACCCCACCGTCCCACATGCGGCGGCTGATCTCCAACATTGAAATCGACGCCACCGGTTCGCAGCAGTACCAGGTGACATCGAACTTCATTCTGGCGGAGCAGAACGCCGCCTCGCATCACAAGATGCTGCTCTGGGCGGGCCAGGCCACCCACAAGTTGCGCCGCGACAACGGCGAACTGAAAATGCACTACAAGAAAGTGGTGCTGGTGAACGCGGAGGAGCCGCTGCCCACCCTCGCTTTCCTGATCTGATTCGATCACACCAACCGCTTTGCCGAGCCGCGCTTGTCGCATCCGGCGAAGGGAACCTATTCCGGGGGGAGAAACATGGCGAAACAACCCATCGCCGCCATCGGCGGCTTTGGCATGTCCGAACTGAGCCGAGAGGACATCGGTCCCGGCTGGCAACTGGCCATCAAGGCGATCCATCGGGCCATCGGCGATGCCGGCCTGAAGAAGAACCAGATCGACGGCCTGCTGATCAACAAAAGCCCGGTGGCGAGCCTGATGGATCTGCCGATGGACCTGCTGGACTATGCCGGTCTGAAGGATCTGAACCTGTGCAGCGTGGTGGAAGCGGAAGGCTCCTCGGGTGTGCAGATGGTTCAGCAGGCGGCGCTGGCGGTACAGCAGGGAATGGCGACCCATGTGGTGTGTGTGTTCGCCGACGCGCCGATCAAGCCCGGTGTCTCCACCCAGCAGGCCTTCGGGATGCCGCTGCCGCTGATGGGCAAGCTCGGCAGCGAAGCACCCACCGGTCTGTACGGCCCGGTAGCGGCCTACGGTCTGGCGGCGCAGCGCTACATGCACAAGTACGGTTACACCGAGGATCATCTCGGTGCCACGGCCATCGCCTGCCGGCAGTGGGCTCTGAAAAGCCCTCTGGCGATGATGAAAAAGCCCCTCACCATGGAGGATCACCACAACTCACCGTACGTGGTGGAACCCTTCCATCTGTTCGATTGCTCGTTCCCGGTGAACGGTGCCGTCGCGGTGGTGGTGACCAGCGCGGACCGGGTCAAGGACATGCCCCGACCGCCGGTTTACATTTACGGCATGGGTCAGGGCCATCGTGGTGTGACCAACCGGCGCGGCTTCGAAAACGAAATTCAGATTGGCGCCAAACTGGCCGGTGAGAAAGCCTATGCCATGGCCGGCGTCGGGCCGAAGGATATCGACACCGCCCAGGTGTATGACGCCTTCACCTATTGCATCCTGCTGCAACTGGAGCAGTACGGCTTTGTCGGGGAGGGTGAAGCCGGTGCATTTGTGATGGATGGTCAAACCGCGCCGGGCGGCAACTTTCCGGTGAACACGGGCGGCGGGCAACTGTCGGGATACTACCTGCAGGGCGGCACGCCGTTGTCGGAGGGAGTGATGCAGGCCCGCGGCGACTGCGGCGAGCGTCAGGTCAAAAACGACCTGGTGCTGACGGCCGCCTACGGCGGGCGAATGATGTATCACGCCTGCATGATCACCTCCCCCCACCCCAGCCTGTAGTCCCCGGAGCATCACCATGTACGAGATCGACCGCGTCAAAGGCTGGCCCATGCCGCCTCTGGATGACCTGAACCGCACCTTTTTCGAAGCAATGGCCGACGGCAAGGTGATGGTGCAGCGCTGTGCTGATTGCGGCACCTGGCTGGCGCCGGGCGCTTTCGTCTGCGACAACTGCGCCTCGGAAAACCTCACCTGGGACCAGGCAAGCGGCACCGGCGAGGTGTACAGCTACGTGGTCTACCACCGCGCCTTCGACCCGGCCTTCGAATCCCTGGTCCCCTATAACGTCTGCCTGATCGAAATGGACGAGGGTCCGCGTCTGCTCGGCAATACCGTCGGCATCGAAAACGACCAGATTCAGATCGGCATGAAGGTAAAGGCGGTTTTCAACCCGGTCGGCGACGGTCTGCCCATGCTGCAGTTCCAACCGGCCTGACCGGAGTTCGCAGCGACCGCGTAGCCGAGCCGCGGGGTTCGGGTACGCTCCAGACACGGCCGGGCTTGAGACAAGCCCGGCCTTCTCCTAAGCTGGCGCGCCCGATGGACCCCGCCCGTGCGGCGCCAATCACAGCCAGTCTTATGTTGCCCAGAGATTTCATCCGTCGCTGCGCCGCCGCCCTGCCGGACAAGATCGCCTATTACGACGCCGAACGCTCCATCACCTGGGGCGAGATCGACCGCCGCTCCGACGCCTTCGCCGGCGCCATGCAGAACCTGGGTATCGGCAAGTCCGATGCGGTCGGCATCCTCAGCCTCGAACACATCGAGGTGTACGAGCACCTGTTCGCCTGCTACAAACTGGGCGCGCCGCGGGTCGGCATCAACGCCCGTTACGCCCAGCGCGAGATGCTGCACGTGATCCGCGACAGCGACATGCGGCTGCTGCTGATTCATGCCGCCTGCGTCGACCTGCTGCGTGACCGGATTGATGAACTGATCGCGGAAGGTCGTCTGCTGGTGGGCTACGGCGGCGACCACGGCCTGCCTCACGACTACGAGACCCTGCTCGTGGATGCGCCGGACGCTCCCGACCTTCCGGCGCTCGACGAGGAAGACCTGATCGCCGTGAGCTACACCTCCGGCACCACCGGCGTACCCAAGGGGGTGATGCTGACCCAGCGCGGCATGCGTGAGTCGATGCTGCATACGGTCCTCGGCATCGGTTTGCAACACAAGGATGTCTGGTTCACCCCCACCGCCTCGGCCTGGGTCACGTTCGTGCTCAGCTCCATGAACATGGTGAATGGCATGTCGGTGCTGATCCCGAGCGGCGGGTTCGAACCGCGCCGCGGCCTGGAGTACATCGGGCGTTACGGCGTGACGGCCATCATCCTGGTGCCGGTAATGATTCAACGGGTGCTGGCCGAATACGCCTCCGGCGACTTTGATCTCAGCACCCTGCGGCTGTTGGTGTACGGCTCCTCTCCGGCCCGGCCCAGCCTGATCCGCCAGACCATGGACACCTTCGGCTGCGAGATGATGCAGATCTACGGCCTGACCGAATGCACCGGCGGCTGGGTCAGCTTTCTGCAGCACGCAGACCACCTGAAGGGTCTCGCCGGGGATGAGGGGTTGCTCGCTTCCTGCGGCCGTGCCGGCATGCACATGGAAGTCTCGATCCGCGACGCGCAGGGGCAGCCCCTGCCGACAGGCGAGACCGGCGAAGTCTGGCTGCGCTCGGACACCAACATGGTCGGTTATCTCAACCTGCCCGACCAGAGCGCCGGCGCCCTGAAGGGCGACGGCTGGCTGTCCACCAACGACCTCGGCCGTCTCGACGAGCACGGTTACCTCTACCTGACGGACCGCAAGAACTACCTGATCATCACCGGAGCGGCCAATGTCTTCCCCAGCAGTGTGGAGACGGTGCTGTCGGAACATCCGGCGGTGCGGGAGGTCGCCGTGGTCGGTGCGCCGCATCCGGAATGGGGCGAAGCGGTAGTCGCGGCGGTCTCCCTGCACGACGGCAGGCAGGCCACCCCGGAAGAGCTGACGGCTTTCTGCCGGGAAAAACTGGCCGGTTACGAGGTACCGAAACATGTGGAAATACTCGATGATCTGCCCAAGGGCATCACCGGCAAGATTCTGAAGAGCACCATCCAGGCGCGTTACCGCAAGGAAGGCAACAAGCTCCCCTGGGCTCCCCCGGAGGATTGATTTCCACCTCCCCGCCATAACCCGTTCCGCCCCATAGCCCCCCCGACGAAAGCAAGGAGCCGTAAAACCATGGCGCAACAATCCCGCGCATTCCGCATACACCAGGAAAACGACCAGATCGTCGCCCGCCTCGAAACGGTCGAGATCCCTGACCCCACCGACGGTCAGGTGCAGGTGAAGGTGGCCTATTCCTCCATCAACTACAAGGATGCGCTGGCCGCCACGGGCGCCGGCAAGATCATCCGCGAGTTCCCGCGTATCGGCGGCATCGATCTGGCCGGCACGGTCGTGAAATCCGCGGACGGACGTTTCGCGCAGGGCGACCCGGTGGTGTTGACCGGCTACGGTATCGGCGAAAACAGCGACGGCGGTTACACCGAATACGCTACCGTGTCCGCCGACCACCTGGTAAGACTTCCCGCGGCCATCGACCAGAAGACCGCCATGGCGATCGGCACCGCCGGCTTCACTGCCGCGCTGTCGGTGCACCGGCTGGAGCAGATCGGCGTCAAACCGCCGGCCGGCACTATCCTGGTAACGGGCGCGACCGGCGGTGTCGGCAGCATGGCGATCGATATGCTCGCCGGCAGCGGCTATAGCGTCGCCGCCTTCACCGGCAAAACCGGAGAGGAAGACTATCTGCGCGAGCTGGGAGCGAGCGAAATCGTCGACCGCAACAGCCTGGAGATGGGCAGCCGCCCGTTGGAGAAAGGGCTCTGGGCCGGCGCGGTGGATTCCGTAGGCGGCGACACGCTCGGCTGGTTGACCCGTACCGTACAACCCTGGGGCGCCATCGCCAGTTGCGGTCTGGCCGGAGGGATCAAACTGGAGACCACCGTGATGCCGTTTATCGTTCGGGGTGTCAACCTGCTCGGTATCGACTCCGTGCTCTGCCCGATGCCGATCCGCCAGGCGGTCTGGGGCCGTTTGGCAACCAACCTGATGCCGAAACACCTGGACAGCATCGTACGCACGGTCTCACTCGACGAGCTTCCCGATCAGTTCGACGCCTTCCTGAAAGGAACGGTGCGGGGCCGTACCGTGGTCTCGATCGGCGGCTGAGACGCCTGCGGTCAGGCGCACCGCAAGGGGCGGCGTTTCAGATCGACTAAAGCCCGCCCACTGCATGCGCCGGTCGATGTTCGCGCCCGTTTGAGGGCGCGCGGTTTCACCGCACCGGGGTAGCCGGAACGACACGCAACGCTACCGTACCGGTACTGCCCGGCCGCGCCGCCAAACGCGGCCGGGCGGCACGGTAGGGCGCGACGAACCGTGCCGAACCGGATTGAAACAGTTCGTCGAACTGACCCCGGATGACAGCGCGCCGCCGCCGGATACGCTTGCCGACCAGTTTGAGCAGTTGCGACTTCGGTTTCAGCCCCTTGTCGCGCAACCAGCTCTTCAGCACCAACAGGTCATTCAGGTCGCCAAGACTCTGCCCGAGTCGCGCCAGTCCCGCGCCCGAAGGGTGCCGCACGCTGAACACCGTATCGACATACTCAACCTGGTAGGTGAGCCGTTTGACCAGCTTGCGCAAGTCGTGCAGGCGCTCGGCGTCGATCCCGCGCTGGGGCAATGTCCGCTTACCGTACCGGCGTGTCCGCCGATAGGTCGCCCGCAGCCGCGCGATCAGCATTTCCGGGCTGACCGCCTGCCAGTCGATGCCGTGCAGCATCTGGGCGCTGACCGCCAGTTCAGCACGGACCCGGTCCCAGGGAATCTCGGCCCGCGGCGAGGCGGCAAGCTCGTCGCGCCATGCTTCGATGCGGCGCACGTCCTTGCCCCCGGCACGGCCCTGAAGGCGACGCAGGGCCTTGCTCAGCACCTGTTCATCCCGCGCCACCGACAGGCCGCGCCCGGTATCGGCGAAACGTTGATCCAGCAGTTTCGGGTCCACGCGGCCCTGCACGGCGGGCCGGAGCAGACGCACCCAGGCGCGCAGGCGCTTCAGCGTGACCCGTAGATCATGCACCGCCGAAGGCGCGGTCCGCACGCCGCTGCCGGCGAGACGGATAAGGCCGGTGAGTTGAGTGGTGATCAGCGCACCGGGCTCGGCGTCCGTTGGTCCCGTTTCGGTCACAGGTCGAGCATCTCGCGGTACACGCGCCAGAACGCGCGGATGTTGCTCTCGCTGAGCAGGCTGCCCTCACGGGCGATGTCCCGCCCTTCCATCTCCACGC
>JAYZWP010000198.1:0-3259 GCA_036142245.1 Pseudomonadota bacterium
CGGCAGCGGCGCGGCGGGAGACCTTTATCTGCAAGTCGAACTCGCAGCCCATCCCCGGTATCGGTTGGTCGGCAACGACCTGGAAATGGACCTGCCGGTTACCCCCTGGGAGGCCGCATTGGGCGCGAAAGTGACGGTGCCGACCCTGGGCGGGCGGGTGGACCTGACGGTCCCCGCGGGGACTCAGAGCGGCAGCCGTCTGCGGCTCAAGGGGCGCGGCATCGGTGGAGATCTGCTGGCGGTGGTGAAAATCATGACCCCCCGTGCGACCACGGACGCCCAGCGTGAGCTTTACCGCCGGATGGCGCGGGAGATGCCGATGAACCCGCGCGCCGCGTTCGAGAACGGTTGAACCCATGAGTAAGAGCAATCCGGTTGTCAGTTTCACGCTCACGGAGCTGTGTCGGCGCTACCAGGTCGGGGACGATTTCGTTGTTGAATTGATCTCCTACGGGGTGCTGGAACCGACCGGCGCGGTTCAGGAGGAGTGGCGGTTCCCGGTCGAGCAGGCGCGCCGCGTGCAGGTGGCGCGCCGGTTGCAACGGGACCTGGGCGTCAATCTGCCGGGCATCGCCCTGGCCCTCGATCTGCTCGAGGAACTCGAGCGGATGAGGCGAGGAATGCGCTGACAGCGAAGGGGACACCCATCGGCAAGACACTTAACGGAGGTAGCCGTATGTTGAGTCACAATCCGTTGCGCGAAGGGCTGCACAGAGCCTGGGACGTGCTGAACGAGGGTTGGAACTATCTGCGCGACAAGGCGAGCGGCGCGCTCACTTACTTCTCGCGAGAGCAGTCCAGCGACTTGATGACGCGGGACGATCAGTTAGCACACCGTTCGTCACGCTGGAGTCTGTTGGCCGCCGAGGTGACCGAGCATGACAGGGAGATCGTCGTGCGAATCGAAATCCCCGGCATGGTGGCCGCGGATCTCGATGTCGAGGTGACGGACGACTGTCTGGTCGTGACCGGTGAGAAGCGAGTCGATCGTGACGAAAAGGTGGGCCGCTATCATGTCACGGAGCGCGCTTATGGCCGGTTCCGGCGCGTCGTTGCCCTGCCGGCGGCCGTAGAGGAAGGCGAGGCGGATGCCGATTACCGGCACGGTGTGCTCAAGGTGACCCTGCCGAAGGCCACAAATGCCAGGCGGCGCAACATTCCCGTCAATGCCGCCTGATTTCGCGCTCCGCGCAGTCCTCCCTGCCAGAGCGATCGGCGCGGGACATTTTCGTCAGCAGCCGTTCCAGCAATCCCGTGAGGGTGGTGGCGATAACCAGTATCAGTCCGGCGGCGAGGCCCATCTGCCACCAGGGCGTAGGGAAGCCGGCGTCGAGAACCGCTTCGGCAGGATTGGCCGGATTGACCCGGCAACTGGTCAGCGCGCCGACAGGATAGCGGTCCGTCCACGCTGCCACGGCCGCACGGTTTCCGGTGATCGGCGGGCCGAATGAAAGACGGCCCGAGCGCAGGATCTGCCCACCGAGGTCGTAGCGGTATCTCAGGTCGAGACGGTACCGTCCATCGCCCGGTTCGCGCTGCGCGTCCGAGACGATGATTTCGCACGGCACGTTGAGCCATTGCCGAGCCTGGTAGGCGCGCAGGTCCGCATCGAAACGCGGTGCGAGCAGAGACGACAGCAAAAGCGCAAACGCGGCGGTTATCGCAACGGCTCGGAGCTTCACGGTCGACCGCGGTACGCTGCCGGGCCGCACCGTCCCGGTGCCTGTGCACCGATGCGTTTCACGGCACCAGGGGCAGCACGGTAATGGCGCTTTCCGGGCAGGCCGCTACGCAGCGGCGGCAATTGCGACAGTCCGACTGGCGCACAGCGAACGCCTGGCGGCGCCCGTGGACGCGTACCCGGAAGCGGTTGAACCAGCCGGTGACGCCAGCGAATTCCGCATCGGTGAGTCGGCGAACCTCGAAGACCGCTTCCGGACAGACCTTGACGCAGTCCTCTTTGCCTTCGCAGCGGTTTCGGTCGATCCGGACCTCCCACTGGCCCGATGTGTCGTCGCATGTCAGTTCCGCCAGGTTGATCTTCTTGGGCATACCTGCCTACCGTTGTTCAGGGTTCCCGGGGCGATGTTGAGGAATCTTACGCCGCCGTGGCGCGGGACGGGCGGGTAACGCACCGCCGTAAGCGTCGCGCCCCCGCTCATCCCGGGCGGGAAGGAGTTTCCGGCGCGGATGAGCTGAGCGATATGTGCGGGACAGGCATGGGTCAGCGCACGACCACGGGTCAGAATACGTCAGACTCCACATCGCACCTGCTATCGCCCGTTGTTAACATCACGGCACACTGCTTGCAGGGAGTAATAGATCCACGCTCGGGAGTTTTGTTCTTGTCCGCAGCCGAATTCGCCGTCACCCCCTTTACCAAGGTTCTGGTCGCCAATCGTAGTGAAATTGCCATCCGGGTGTTTCGCGCCTGTACGGAACTGGGCATCCAGACCGTCGCGGTCTATTCCCGGGAGGATCGGCTCCATCTGCACCGTTACAAGGCGGACGAAGCCTACCTGATCGGGCGGGGCAAGAGTCCGGTCGCGGCCTATCTCGGTATCGAGGAGATCGTCGCCCTGGCGGTGGAGCGGGAAGTAGATGCCATTCATCCCGGCTACGGGTTTCTGTCGGAAAACGCCGAATTCGCCCGGGCTTGCGCGGCGGCCGGCATCGCTTTCATCGGACCGCCGCCGCAGGTGCTGGAAGCCCTGGGGGATAAGGTCAGCGCCCGGAAGCTGGCGGTTGCCGCAGGGGTACCGGTGATTCCCGGGACCCCGGGTGCTCTCGATAGCGATGACGAGGCGTTGGCGTTCGCCGCCGAGGTGGGCTATCCGATCATCGTCAAGGCCGCCATGGGCGGTGGCGGGCGCGGCATGACGGTGGTGCGCAGTGACGCCGAACTGACCGACGCTATCAGCCGCTCCCGGGCGGAGGCGCAAGCCGCCTTCGGCGATCCCAAGGTGTTTCTGGAGCGCTACCTCGACAACCCGCGCCACATCGAGGTGCAGATCCTGGCTGACCGGCACGGCAACATGGTGCACCTGTTCGAGCGGGACTGCTCGGTGCAGCGGCGCCACCAGAAGGTGGTGGAGATCGCACCCTCGCTGTCCCTGAACGACACCCAGCGCGAGGCGCTCTACGCCGATGCCCTCGCCATCTGCCGGGCCGCCGGCTATCAGAATGCCGGCACCGTCGAGTTCCTGGTCGACCAGGACGGGCGCCACTACTTCATCGAGGTGAACCCGCGCATCCAGGT
>JAYZWP010000199.1:0-2656 GCA_036142245.1 Pseudomonadota bacterium
CGTACCGGGACTTTGCGGCGTCAACGGACCCATCACCGCCACGGCGGGCAGGTCCGCCGTGGATTCTACGCAGGGGAGCACCGCACGGTCTGGGCAAGGCCTGATGAAACAGGGCCGTGATGGAAGGTGACGTTAACGCGGGAATGTGGCTTGTCTGTGACGACACAGGCCGGGTCATGGCCGCCGCCGCCCGCCCGATGCAGGGCTCGCGGACGTCGGCGTTGTAGAATTCGCGCCCCGCAACCTGCCGAGAAACCTGTGGAACAGCGACTCGCCGATCTGCTCAGCAAGGCCGAGCGACTGCTCGATCGGGTCGACCAGCTGCTCCCTGTCGCCCCTGCCGAAACAGACTGGAATGCTCCGGCTTTCCGCTGGCGCCACCGGCGCGGCGGAAGCCGGCTGGAACCGATCACCCGACCCGACCACATCACACTCGACGACCTGCTCGGCATCGACCGCCAGGCCGGGGTGGTCACCCGGAATCTGGCGCAGTTCCTTGCCGGTCTGCCGGCCAACGACATGCTGCTGTGGGGCAGCCGCGGCACCGGCAAGTCATCCCTGATCAAGGCTGCCCTGAACCGCTACCACGCCGACGGCCTGCGCCTGGTGGAGGTGGCGAAGGAATCCCTCGGCGACCTGCCGACCATCGTCGATGCCGTGCAGCAGCGGCCGGAGAAGTTCCTGCTGTATTGCGACGATCTCTCGTTCGAAGCGGACCAACCGGAGTACAAATCCCTCAAGGCAGTGTTGGACGGGTCCATGGATCTGCACGGCGACAATGTACTGATCTGCGCCACCTCCAACCGTCGCCATCTGATGCCCGAACACCACTCCGACAACGCGGACGCCCGGATCGTGGACGGTGAGTTGCATTTCGGTGAAGCGGTGGAGGAAAAGGTATCGCTGTCGGACCGGTTCGGTATCTGGCTTGCCTTTCACCCCTTCGGCCAGGATCAGTACCTGCGCATCGTCACCCATTGGATCGCGACACTCGGCGCGTCGGCGCAGCCCGAGCAGTACCGTGAGGAGGCGTTACGTTGGGCCTTGACGCGCGGCTCGCGGAGCGGACGTACCGCACGGCAGTTTGCCGTGGATTGGGTAGGAAAATATATGCAAAAGCCTTAATTTTTAAATAATTACGACCCGCTCCTATAAAACAGTTCAAATAGTGCCGTTAACCCTCTAGGATATAGCTCTTTTTTGAATAAAACCTCAGCCCAGGAGGCGGCATCATGGGGCGACTCACGGCCAATCAACCCGCGGTGGTGGTCTTCCGCAGCCATTTCCCACGCCGCGCCCGGCTGATCGCCGACATGCTCGACGCGCGCGGGTTCGCGGTGGAGATCCGCGATTCCGATGACGGGGAACCGGTCGTGGCGGTTGCCAACAGCCACGCCAACCGGGCCAGGGAACTCCTGATGTGCTACGGACTCTCTACCGAAACGAACTGATTCCCGCGTCACCCGCCTGATGCCGCTGCGCTTCACCAAGATGCAGGGATGCGGCAATGATTTCATCGTCATCGACCGCACCCGGCAACCTTTCGACCCGACCCCGGACCTGGTCCGCCGTCTCGCCGATCGTCACTTCGGCATCGGCTGTGATCAGCTGCTGCTGATCTCCCGCAGCGACCGGGATACGGTCGATCTCGACTACCGTATCTTCAATGCCGACGGTGGCGAGGTCAGCCAATGTGGCAATGGTCTGCGCTGCGTCGCCCGGTACGCCCGTGATCACGGCCTGGTTAACACGGACCGCATGGTAGTCGCCTCGCAGGCGGGCCTGGCCTACCCCGAACTGCACGGCGACGGCAGCGTGACCGTCGATATGGGGCCGCCACGATTCGACCCGGCCGCAATTCCGTTCGAAGCGCCCGGCGTCGCGCTTGACTACGCCATCGCGGTGGGCGGGGAGACACAGCGCATCGCGGTGCTGTCCATGGGCAATCCTCACGCCGTCCTGCAGGTTCCGGACTGCACCAACGCTCCGGTACAACGCATCGGCGAGGCGCTGTCCCGCGACCCGGCGTTTCCCGAGGGAGTGAACGTAGGCTTCCTGCAGATCGAGAATCGGCACCGGGTTCAGTTACGGGTCCACGAGCGCGGCAGCGGCGAAACCCTGGCCTGCGGTACCGGCGCCTGCGCGGCGGTGGTCGCGGGAATCCGCTGGGGAAAACTCGCCGCGGAGGTTCAGGTTGCCCTGCCGGGAGGCGAACTGACCATTCGCTGGGAAGGCGGCGAGCGAGCGGTGTTACTACGCGGGCCGGCGATAACGGTATTTGAGGGAGAAATCACGCTATGAATGAACTGAGCCAAGGATCGCCCGCGACACTCGACGCGACAGCCGTTGCAGCCTATCTGGAGCACCATCCGGGATTTCTGCTGGAACATCCGACGCTCCTGAGCGCGATCGAACTGGAGCACGAGGTGCAAGGAGCAACGTCCCTGGTAAAGCGCCAGGTAACCCAGTTGCGCGAAAGCAACCAGACCCTGCGCACCCGGTTGAACGCTCTGATCGCCAACGCCCGCGCCAACGAACAGCTGATGACCTCGCTGCTCGACCTGACCTTCGCCATGGCCCGGGCGGTCGATCTCGACGACCAGTTGGTGCTGCTGGGTGAGGCGTTGCGCGACACCTTCAAGGCTGACGATATGCG
>JAYZWP010000200.1:0-6599 GCA_036142245.1 Pseudomonadota bacterium
CGCCGGTGGTCACCGACAGATTATTGAACCCGCCGAACAGCGACAGATCCAGCGTACCGGTAAAGGCGGTGTTATCCACGGTGGCGTCGCCGAAGTTCGCCAGAAACAGGTCGCCGGTATTGGTGAGCACGTTGAGCGCTCCATTGCCAGTTCCGCCCTCACCGCCGTCGAAGCCGATGGAATCGGCCTGCAGCAGACCGCTGGCAAGACCGCCAATGGAGCCAAAAATCTCGCTGAAATCACCGCCGGTGGCGGTCACCGTCGCCAGACTGAAGCCTCCCGGCCCGTAGAAGTAGGCGGAAGCCTGTTCGCCGCCATCGAGCGTTACCGGCCCGGTCAGCGTCGCGCTGGTGTCGGCGTAAACAGAGAAATACGTCACCCCCCCGTTACCGACCGCATCGAGATCGACCGCACCCAGCAGATTGACGACGGAACCCTGCACATGCGCCCACGCATCCGCGGAATCGAAGGAGGCGGCACCGCCGCGGGCCATGACCGTCAAAGGCCCATTGGCCGTGAACACGCCGCTGGAGAAGTCGGCATTGCCGCCAAACTCGGCGAAGGCATTGCCGCTGGTCTCGCTGGCGGTGGCGTTGATCGTAATCCCCTGGGTGGTGATGTTCTGGCCCCACAGCGTTCCCTCCGCTTCGGCCCAGTTTCCGGACCCGGCATCCGCGCTTGCCAGCAGAGCGCCACCGATCAGGACATTGCCGCCGGCACTGATGCCGATCGACGCACTCGCCGAAGCAAAGGATTCGGTCCCGGCACGCGCTATCGCACTCACGCCGTTGGTCACCGTGATATTCCCGCCGGCGCTGACATAAATTTCTGCGTCGGCGTCGGAAGTGCCGCCGCTGGCGACGGCCGACAGGCTCGCCACGGTCACCGCACCGCTCGAAACATTGATGTAGATCGAGCCATCCGCCGAACTCCCGCCCGTCGCGCTCACCGCGAGGGTCCCCAGGGTCGCGGCCGTATTGGCGAAGACATCGATCGAGGCGCTCGCGTCGCCCGAGGCGGAGGTGGCAACCGCGGTGCCGGTCATGTTGCCTGCCGTGACCGCCCCGCTGCTCGCGGAGATGTCGATTGAGGCGTCCGCCCAACTACCGCCAGTCGCACTTGCGGTGAGGTTGCCGACTGTCACGTTTCCGGTGGTCGCGGAAAGTTCGATGCTGGCGGAAGCCTCGCTTGTGACGCCCACGGCGGTCGCGGTCAGGTTGCCCGCGGTGATGGCGGAACCATTAATGTCGATGGATGCGCCGCCGCTCTCCTGCCCCGACCCGATGGCGGTGATGTTGCCGACCGTCACGGCGCCCGTCGCGCTGATGTCGACCTCGGCGTCACCGTCACTTACCGCCCCGGTGGCCGACGCGGTGATCGGCCCGGTCACGCTGGCCGCCGCGCCGGCTCCCACCGTGACCCGCTCGATCGAGGCTGAGGCATCCGCCAAGCTGTTGCTGCCGGCCACGGCGGTCGCGCTCAGACTGCCGGAGACCGCGATACCACCGTTGGCGCGGATGTAGATTTCCGCGTCACCGTCTTGGACCGAGGCCACGCCACTCGAGACCAGACTCCCTACGGTCACCGTACCGCCGATCGGCGCGAGACCGCCGATCGAGATGCTGGCGTCGGCGCTGCCGCCAGCGGCCGAGACAGTGAGGTTCCCCAGCGCCACGTTGCCGGCCGGCGTGTCCACGAGAATCCTGGCGTCGGCAGACCCGGAGCCGCTCTCCGTAGCGGTGGCAGTCAGATCGCCCGCGGTGACGCCGCTGCCGGCGTCGATGTCGATCAGCGCGCTGGCGAAAGAGGCCGCCGAGGCAGCGATCGCGAGATTCGGGGCAAGGTTCACCGTCCCCCCGGTGCCGCGAACGGTGGCGTAGGCGAATGCCGAGCCGGTGGTGGTCACCGCGCTGTTGGTCAGGACCGTTGCGCCATCGACGGAAACGCCGCCCTGCTCGGAAATGAGTTCCAGCGTCGCAATGCGGCTGCCTGGTCCCGGCGTGCCGAAGTCGCCCGCCGTGGCACTGAGGTTGGCGCCGGTTACGTCGACGGAGCCGGCCGCGGCGCCGACATGTTCGTGAATATGCACCAGTGCGTCCGCCGCGCCCTCGCCGAGCGCCGACGCGATAACGTCGCCGGCAATGGAAACCGTCTTGTCCGCTGTCAACTCCACCCAGGCGTTGGCGGCGTTCGATCGGCCGATGGCCTCCGCCTTGGCGGCATGCGCCGCGGCCTGGGTCAGATTGCCGCCCGCCGCCTCGGCGTGGACGTGCGCCGTGCCGCCAACCGGAGTAGTCGATCCGCCGTCGGAGACCTTGGCGAGCACGGTACCGCTGTTCAGGAACACGTCGCCGCTGCCTTCGCCGGTGATGTCGAGGAAGACATCGAACGGGAAGGGACCGCCGGTACCCTGCGCCCGGGCGATTCCCATCACATCGTTATTGATGTTGACCGCTCCGCCGAGCGACCCGCCCGCCAGATCGATGTTGATCGATACGCCGGAACTGCCCGTGGCCTGCGCCAGAATCGCCTGGTTGACCGTCAGGTTCTGCTCCGAGCGAATATCGATCGACACGTTCGGCGTGGCGCCGTTGTCCGTCAGATTAATCGGTGTATCGAGCACAATGTCGCTGCTGGCGAACATCATCAGACTGGCCGAACTCACCGAGCCGGTGATGTTGAAGCCGGCCGCCTTGATGGCGATGCCGCCGGTGGAGGTGATCTGTACTTTGGGAGCATCCGCCGTGATGACGCCGCCCACGTCGAGGTTCAGCCCGGCAACGTTCATGTCGACCAGGCCGGGCGACGTGCTGCCGAAGTTCAAGCCGCCTGCCAGGGTGAGACTCAGGTTCTGGCCGACGAAATCCGCCGGATCGAGCTGAAACACCCCGGCGAAGGCGTTGTCGAGGAAAGCCGCCCCCAGCGGGCCCATGTTGATATCGCTGACGTTGACGCTCAGGGGGGCGCCGCTGCTGCCGAACAGCGCTCCCGCGCTGCCGGCCGGGCTGCCTTCACTACTCAGGTTGAGATTGAGCTGATCCGCCGTTACCAGGCCCGGACCGGAAACCGTCCCGCCGGCCGCCAGGGTGATCCCACTGCCCGCCGATGATCCGGTCGCCTGCGCCGTGACGTCATCATTCAAATTCATGCCGCCCAGCCCGGTAAGAAACACTTCCGCGAAAGCGAATCCACTGCTAGACGTTGTTGCCTTCGAATCGATGGTGGCGTTGACGTTCAATACCCCCTGCGCATGAACCTCCACAACCGAATGGGTTGAGAACGGGCCTTGTTCCTGCACCAGCACCGCGCCGTTCAGGTTGATGTCACTGCCGCCGAAGATATCCAGCCTTGCCGTCCCACTGCCGCCGCCGCTGGTCGTTACGTTCACCGCCTGCAGCGTCACGGGTCCGCCCGCGTCGATATCCAAACTTGCGAACCCGCTGCCGCTGACACTCAGGGTGCCGCTATTGACCGTGAGGGCACCAACGGTCTGGATCGCCAGAGTGTTGATCGAGGAGCCGAACAGCCCGCTCTTGCCGATAGTGCCCGGCACGTTCAGCGTGAGACTGCCGACGCTGACGTTGGTCACCAGTGCGAGGTCGCTGGCCGTGGTGATGTCAAATGCGCCGGTCCCGCTTCCGCCGTCGAAAATGACGCCGACGTCGGTCGAATAACTCGCCCCGAAACCGGCCAGTGTCAACCCGGCGTGTGCGGTATTGTCCACCGTCACCGAGGTGAGGTTGTTGCCGAAGGCCAGCAGGCTGGCCTCGGTCGCCACGTCGAACACCGCGTTCGAATTGCCGCCCGGGCCGCTGCTTGTCGAGCCGGTGTAGGAGGCGTTGAAAGCAACCGCCGCGGCCTTGAACACACCGGCGCCGGCGGTCTGCACGTCCCCACCCGCCGAAATGCCGATGAACTCGCCGGTGCCGCCGGCTTCGTTGGTGCGCGCCTCGACGCTGTCGGTAATAAGAATCTCCACCGAGGCATCGCCCGCCCCCCCGGTGGTGATGCCGGCCGCGATCTCGACGAAGGCACCGACATCGTCACCGGCCAGGGCATCGACGCCGCTGGCGCTGGCCAGCACCGGGGCGTTCAGCGTGATGCTGCCATCGAGCGCCTCGACGATCACCTCCGCCTCGGCATCCGGGGAGAAAAAGCTGAAGCCGCTGCCGGCCAGCTCCGTGGCGCGCGCCGTGAGCCCGGCGCCGTTGACGACGATGCTGCCGCCGGTCTGAAATCCGGAGTCCTCCACGGCCCACAGGTCGACCACCGCTTCCGCCCGGCCGAGCGCCTGGGCGGAGGCAAGCACCGACGCGCCCGGGTTGAGATTGATATCACCGCCGCCGACGTAGGAAGGTGAGGATCCCCCGATGACGTGTCCTGTCATCAGGCGGACCTCGGCAATCGCCTCCTCGGCCACGTCGACACTCCCGGTACCGAGACCGAACTTCGCCGCGACGCCACCGTTCAGACTGACCCCACCGGTGAGTGACTGAATGTGCACCTGGGCGCCCGCCGGACCAAACCCGGTGCCGAAAGAGTGCGGGAGATGGGCATCCGCCACCGCCAGCACATCGCCGTTTATGGATATGCTGTCCTCGCCCACCACGTTCACCCAGGCGCCGGCGGTCGAGCGGGGTGCCAGCGTACCCGCCGTATTGCTGCTACCCGTCGCGCGGGCATCCGCGCTCGCCACGATGTCGCCATCCTGGGAGGCACCACCGGTAAAGCTGATGGCCCCGCTGCCGAGCGTCATGACGTCAACCTGCGCGGTCGCTCGCGCCGTGGGCGACGAGCCGAACGAGGGCGCGTCCTGGCGATTGATCGCCAGGGCGTCGACCGCGATATCCGCATTGTTGAAAGAAATCGCCCCGGACGACGCGGAAACGTTGACCATGGCATCGGCGGTGACGGCGGTGTCCGCGGAACTGGCCGCCGTTTCGAAGTGAGATGCAAACGCCGAGGCGCGGATGATGCCGTCGGAGACGGTGACGCTGCCACCGTCAGCTTCGATGTCAATGACGGCGTCGCCGTTAAATGCTCCGCCGCCGTAACCCGCCGACCCCTGCAACGAGACCATCGCCGCTACGTCGCTGGCCTGAACAATGGACCCGGCTCTGTAGGTAATCGTGGCGGCACCATCGATCGGGGCTCCGAACGAGGGGAAGCCGGTCACATCGACGGAGGCCAGAACGCTGCCGTTCACATCCAGGGTACCGCTGCTGCCGGCGTCGAAGTAGATGTCGGCGTCAGGATCGGAGCTACCGAAGGAGTACACCGAAGAGTTGAAAACCTTGGCCGTAACGTCCGCGTTAACCGTGATGCCGTTGCCGAGAAACCTGATCGAGGCATCACCCTCACCACCGTCGACGGTCACGCCGGTAGCGTCCCCCTCCACCAGCAGGGCGCCCGACCCGGCGTCGATGCTCAGGCTCGCGCCGATGCTTGCGGCAAGATCGATATCGCCACGCACCGTCACGCCGCTACCCAGCAGCGTGACATCGGCCGTAGCGATAGAAGAGATCACATCAATGTTACTTTCGATTTCAATAGGGCCACCGGCAATGACGTCAAGTGTCGCAAAGCTGAAATCATCGACTGCGACCGCCAACGCTCGGACGGTGAGACCCCCGGCGGCATTGATGTCAATACGACCGAAAGCGTCGCTGATCTGCCCATTTGCCGCTTCCAGGGTGACATTGTTGGCGGAGATGAAGTCGACGTTCTCGATATCACCGGTGGCGGTGCCGGCAAACACCGACAGATCCCCCTGGATGTTCACATCGACACCGTTGAAATTGATGGTGCCGTTCCCGTTGCCGCTGCCGGGAACGAATCCGGCGATAGATGAGCCGGTACCGATGCCGATCAGCAGGTCAGCGGTGAACGCTCCGGCGAAGATATTGAACGGTCCGCTGAAGGTGATCGAATCGGTAGCGATCACCGCCACATCGGTACCCAATCCGAGGGGCGTATTGATGAAATTGGCTATGGAACTCGAATTCCAGTTGATAGTCGCCGGATCGTAAAGAATCTGTCCCCCACGGGTGAACAGATGCCCGCCGAGCGCAAGGCCGCCGTGCCCGCTCACCTCGATAAAGCCACCCTGGCCATCCTGGCCACCTTGGGCGGCGGGATCCCCCGCGGCCGCGGTGATTTCCGCCAGTTCCTGAAAGTCCAGATCGCGGCGGGCGACCACCCGAACTTCGCCGCCGTCACCGACGTTGCCGTCCTCATCCTCGCTGCCGCCATCCGCGGTGATGACGCTGTGCGCCTTCAGGGTGATGTCACCGTCGGCGGTCACGGTTACCGTGCCACCGTCACCGCCGCTGTCGGCATACGCCGACACCTCGACGCCACCCTCGACCACAATGGCGCCGGCCAGGTCGAGCTGTCCCTGCGGCGCAGTGGCGGCGATATCGACGGTGCCGCCAGCCTCGCCGTCGACCCCCTCGGCAAAAATAGTCCCCGCCGTCAGCAGCACATTGCCGCCCTCGGCGCTGATTTCCACCACCCCGCCATTCCCCGCGGTGGCGGAAGCGTCGATGGTGCCGCTGTTCTGGACATCGCCGCCCACGGCGGCGAGGTAGATGGCGCCG
>JAYZWP010000201.1:0-9462 GCA_036142245.1 Pseudomonadota bacterium
ATCGGGATCACGTCCTTGCAGGAACTGCAGCACGAACACCCGCTCTCCGTGCACCTCGGTCACACCGAGAACGTGCACCTTCCCCGGGTCAGTGGACATGCTGGGGCCGCGCACCGTACGGGCAAGCCCGCTTACCTGGGTGAAGGCGTCTCGGAAAATCTCATGCGCGCGCGCCAGCGTGAGACCGAAGTAGTGCTGAGCCCCCGTGTCCCGTACGGCAAACATATAGTAGGGAATACAACCCAGCCGCACCTGCTCGCGCCACATATCCACCCACAGTTGCGGTTCGTCGTTGATGTGCCGCAGCACCGGCGACTGGGTTCTGATCTGAGCGCCGGTCGCCCGGATGGCGCCGATCGCATCACGCACGGCTTGCGTTTCCAGCTCCCGGGGGTGGTTGAAATGCGCCATCACCGCCAGGTGCCGCCCCGACTCCACCACCCGCCGCATCCAGGCCAGAGTCTTGTCGGCATCCGGATCGCTGGTGAACTTGTAGGGCCAATAACTGAGTGCCTTGGTGCCGACCCGAATGGTGCGCAGGTGGTCCAGCCTGGCCTCCAGGACCCCGTCGACGTAGGCAGCCATGGTATCTGCTTTCATGATCATCGGATCGCCGCCGGTGAACAGCAGGTCCGTGATCTCGTCGTGGGCACGCAGGTATCTGACCAGCGTATCCGCCTCTTTCATGGCGAACTTCAGTTCGCTGATACCGACAAATTGGGGCCAGCGAAAGCAGAAAGAGCAGTAAGCGTGGCAGGTTTGCCCCTGGCTCGGGAAAAACAGCGCCGTTTCCCGATATTTGTGCTGAATACCGGTCAACCGCTCGCCATCGAGCAGCGGAACGTTCGCCTCCTGCCCCGCCGGGTGGGGATTCAGCTCCCAGCGGACAGCGTCCGCCGCTTCGCGAACCGCCTTGCGGTCCGCACCCGTCGCAAGAACGGACTCCACACGGCGGAAGTGGTCCGGCTGCAGCATCTCTTGCTGAGGGAAGGTCAACCGGAATATCGGATCGTCCGGTACCCGATCCCAATCGATCAACTCCTCGACGACGTAGTTGTTCGCCTTGAACGGCAACACCTGCGCCACCACCTCCATGGCACGCAGTTCCGCTTCGCGGAAGCGCCTCAGCTGCTTGAGTTTGCGCAGATGGTTACTGTTGTATGCCTGATAGCGCGGACGTTCCTCCGTCGCCCGCCTGAGTGCCACACTGTCTGGATACATCCTGCCCCCAACTGATTCGTCACAATGGTCTCACCTCGAGGGGTCTCCAAGCTGCTGGGCAAGAAAGACACTCTAACTTTTTGATTTAAAGCATCGTTTTCCCAATACGCAGTACTTTGCGTGGCCCGTCTCACGGCTGGGCGGGAGCTCTATCAGAGCTACCCCGGCTCGAGGGGCGAGGGATGTTAACACGGGCGTGCGGCGCGCCAAGATCGCGCGGCCGCGACGGATCCGGCGTGCGAATCGTGGCAAAACATGCCGGTATGGCAGCCGGATCAGTCGATAAAAAGATCCGGCAGCAACGCCTCGTCGACGCAATCGGCATAGACCGAAAAATCGCTGACGCCGGCCGCGGTCAGCGCCTCTTCATCGATAAAAAAGCGCCCTGTCGTCGTGCGTGCCGGTTGGCAGACAATCCAGTGTGCCGCATCCGCCACGATGGCGGGTCGCCGGGCGCGTCCCGCGTCGACGCCGGGCAGCATCTGCAACGCCGCCGTGGCGATGACGGTACGCGGCCACAGGGCGTTGACCGCCACGCCCGGCTCGCGAAACTCTTCGGCCATACCCAGCACGCACATGCTCATACCGTACTTGGCCATGGTGTATGCGACGTGGGGAGCGAACCAGCGGGGATTCAGGTTCAACGGCGGGCTGAGTGTCAGGATATGGGGGTTCTCGGCGCCCAGCAGGTGGGGCAGACAGGCCTGGCTCGTAGCGTACGTGCCGCGAACATTGACGCCGAACATCAGATCGAACCGTTTCATCGGCGTATCGAGGGTTCCTGTCAGGCTGATGGCACTGGCATTGTTGATCAGCACATCGATGCCGCCGAAGGTCGCTACCGCCTGGTCAACGGCCGCGGCGATCTGCGTCTGATCGCGAATATCCATCTGCAGCGGCAAGGCCCTGCCCCCGGCCTGCTCGATCTGTTGCGCCGCCGTGAATATGGTACCGGGGAGACGCGCATGCGGCTCCGCCGTCTTGGCGGCGATGACGACATTCGCGCCGTCCCGCGCCGCCCGTAGCGCAATGGCCAGACCAATCCCGCGACTCGCGCCGGTAATGAACAGGGTCTTGTCACGCAATGTCCGCATAGCCGTTCGCTCCGTCGGGACATGGAAACATTACGCCCTGCGTGCCCAGAGCGCCGCGGCCAGGCAGCCGCCGACGATCAGTGTACCGCCGAACAGTTGGTAACCCTGTAGCGGCTCACCGAGCAGGTAGGTGGCCAGCAACACCACGTAGAGCGGAATCATGTTCATGAAGGCCATGGCTTCCGCGGGCCCCACCACCTTGACCGACCAGTTCCAGGCAAGAAACGCGAGCACCCCCGGGAAGATGGTGACGTACAGCAGACCGAGCAAAGTGTTCCATCCCCACACCGGCTGTGACTGGGTGATTTCCCACCCGCCCACTGGCAACAACAGAACAGCAGACAGCAGCGTCGCCATGGCGGTCGCGGAAAGCACGGAACGACGCTGCATCACGTCCCTGCCCACTACGTTGTAAACGCTGAACAGCGTGATGCCAAGAAGAATCAGCAGATCACCGGGGTTCAGACTCAAAGCGCCGAGACGCTGCCACTCTCCCTCGGTGATGATCACCGCGATCCCCGCAGCCGATGACAACACCCCGACCAACTGCGCTCCGTGGATCGCTATCCTCAGCCAGATCCAGACCATGAGGATGGTGACCAGAGGCGCCGCGGCATGAATCAGGCTGACGTTGATGGCATCGGTGAACCGCAATCCGAAATAGAGCGCCCCCTGATAGCCGGCGATGCCGGTCAGCGCCATGACCAGCAGCCTGGGAAAGTCGGAACGCCAGTGCGCTCGACCCGCCGGTTCCAGAATCCGGAGCAGCAGCAGGAAAATCAGCCCGGACAGCAAGCAGCGCACACTGACGATGGTCCAACCCCCGACCAGGTCCCGCAAGGCCCGCCCCACCGTCATGTTGCCTGCCCAGAACAGGCAGGAGAGGTTGATGAGCAGGTGCGCCTTGAGCCGCTCGCTCACCGGACGGACGCCCCGCTGCCGGTGGTGAGCCACAGACCGGCAAACACCAGCACCACCCCGCCCAGATGAAACCAGGCCAACCGTTCTCCCAGGACCGTGACAGCAAGAATGATCGCGAACACCGGAATCAGATGCAGGAACAGGGCAGCCCGGTTCGGGCCGACGACACTCACGCCGGCATTCCAGCAAAAATAGGCCAGCGTTGATGAAAACACCCCCACATACCCCATTCCTGCCAAAGCGCCCGGGCTCCAGTTCACGCTGCGCCCCTGCCACTGCTCCCAGAGCAGGAACGGCACCAAACCGAGCAACCCGATCCAGACCAGCACCGTGAGCAGGGCAAGCTGGGAAATACCCGCCGGACGGCGCGTGTAGTAGGCGTTGTAGAGCCCCCATATGACGCCGGCGCCAAGCATCCAGAGGTCCCCTTCGTGAAAGCGCAGCGCCGCCAGGGCCGCCGGATCGCCCCGCACCGCGATCAGCAGGACGCCTGACAGTGAGACGCCAATCCCGATGCTTTGCCCGGCGGTGACCCTCAGCCCGAGGATCAACCAGGATGCAAGCACGATCAGCACCGGCATGAAGGAGATGATTACGGCGGCGTTCAGCGCTTCGGTCAAAGCCACCGAGGTATAGGAGAAGATGTTGTATAGCGTCATCCCGAGCAGCGCCAGCCAGGCCAGTTGCCACCCGTTGCGGACAATCAGCCGGCGCACTCGCCAGACCTCCCGCCAAGCGAGTGGCGTCAGCAGCACGGCGGCAATGGCCCAACGGGCAAACGACAACGCGACCGGTGGCACGTCACCCCGCACCGCCCGGCCAACGATCACATTCCCGGCCCACATCAGTGCCGTGGCGGCCAGCAGGAGATAGGCGAGACGGGCACCCGGCGTGGTGCTTGCCGCTTCAGCCACGAATCGATTCCAGCGGCAGTCCCACACGCGGATGGCCGGCACCGCCCCATGATTCGTGGCAAACGCCGATAATGATCACTCCTCCCCCGTCATCGCGCCGCGGCTGCACGGTTCCGGAACGTTCCGGCACAGCGGCGGTCTTTGTCACCGAATCTTAATTCAAGGCCCAGGCAACCTGGCCGAATCGCCCACCAGAGCATCACCATGGAACGCATCACCGCCACCCTCGAGCCCCAGGGCTATCTGGCTCTGCTCGCCCCCCACGAGGTGCAGGCTCTGCTCAGCGGCCTGACAGCCCCCCAGCACGAGCTGCTGCGGCGCTGCGCCCTGGCGATACTGCACTACGGGGATCACACGGACAACGCCATGCAGATCCTCCGGGAATTCGACGACTTCGATGTAGAACTGATCGTTCGGGACCAGGGAGCGGGCCTGCGGCTCATCAACGCCCCGGCCTCGGCCTTTGTCGATGGCGAGGTCATCGGCGGCATCGGTGAACACCTGTTCGCGGTATTGCGGGACCTGCTGTACGTGAGCAACGTGATGCAGGCACCGCGACATGCGGCGCTCGATACGCCGCAAGCCACGACCACCGCGGTGTTCCAGTTGCTGCGCAATGCGGGGGTGGTCGACCCGGCTAAGGATCCCCACCTGGTGGTCTGCTGGGGAGGACACGCCATTCCGCGCCACGAATACGACTATACGAAAGAGGTGGGTCACCAACTCGGTCTGCGGGACCTGAACGTCTGCACCGGCTGCGGACCCGGCGCCATGAAGGGACCCATGAAGGGCGCCACGATCGGCCGAGCCAAACAGAGGACCGGCCCCGGTCGATATCTTGGCATCACGGAACCGGGTATCGTCGCCGCGGAACCGCCCAACCCGATCGTGAACGAATTGGTGATCATGCCGGACATCGAGAAGCGGCTGGAAGCCTTTGTCCGGCTCGCTCAAGCCATCATCATTTTTCCCGGCGGAGTCGGTACCACCGAAGAACTTCTCTACCTGCTGGGATTGTTGCTGCATCCGGACAATCAAGACATCCGGATTCCACTACTGCTGACCGGTCCGGAGGGCTCGGAGGCCTATTTCGAGGCGGTCGATCGATTCGTCCGTGAAACCCTTGGGGATGCGGCAGCGACCCGTTTTGAGGTTGTGATTGGCGACGCAGCGACAGTAGCACGGCGCATAAAAATGCAGGTTCAGGAGACCGTGGTTGACCGCCGCGAACGCCGGCAACCACTACATTTCAACTGGCAACTGACCATTGACGCACCGTACCAGGAACCTTTCGTCGTCACCCATGACTCGATGGCGGCGCTGCAACTGTTTGCGCATCAGCCAGCCTACGAGCGGGGCGCCAACCTGCGCCGGGCATTTTCCGGGATCGTCACCGGCAACGTGAAACCGGACGGTATCGCTGCTATCGAGGCATTGGGACCTTACGAAATCGCCGGCGATTCGCGGTTGTTGACTGCCATCGACCAACTGCTCAGTCTGTTCGTTGCCCAGGGTCGCATGAAAATCAACGGCAGCGACTACCGGCCCTGTTATCGTCTCGCCGCCTGACGGCTATTATCTTCGGCCCGGTTCGTATAATCCGGGCAGGCTCCGGGTCGGATCGGGACCTACCTATAAAAGTAAGGGGGGAACACTCTTGTCAGGGCGCATTCTGATTGCCGGACTCACGGCCGCCATGTTGACGCTCGGTTCCGGCTGTGGCGGATCGACCGCTCCGCAAACGGATACCACGTCAACCGCCGCCCCCGGGCAACAGTACCGCTGGAAGATGGTTACCGCCTGGCCGAAAAATTTTCCCGGTCTGGGCAGCGGGGCGGAGTTTCTGGCCGCAACACTGGAAGAACTCTCCGGCGGACGCCTGCACGTCAAGGTCTACGGTGCGGGGGAACTGGTAGGTGCGTTCGAGGTGTTCGACGCGGTGTCGCAGGGAACCGCCGAACTGGGTCACAGCGGTGCCTACTACTGGAAAGGCAAAATCGAGGCAGCACCGTTTTTCTCGACCATCCCCTTTGGTCTCAATGCCCAGGAGATGAACGCCTGGCTCTACTTCGGCGGCGGGCTCGAACTGTGGCGGGAAGCCTATGCGCCATTCAATATAATCCCTTTCCCGGCGGGCAACACCGGCGTGCAGATGGGGGGTTGGTTCAACCGGGAAATCAATTCCGCCGCGGACTTGCGGGGACTGAAGATCCGAATGCCGGGCCTCGGCGGCGAGGTGCTGGCGCGAGCCGGAGCTACCGTGGTGAACCTGCCCGGCGGAGAGATATTTACCGCCTTGCAGCAAGGCACCATCGACGCTACCGAATGGGTCGGACCCTACAACGATCTGGCCTTCGGTCTGCACCAGGCTGCGCGGTATTACTATTACCCGGGATGGCACGAGCCGGGTCCCAACATCGAACTGCTGGTCAACACGGATGCCTTCAATGGCCTGCCGGACGATCTCCAAGCGGTAATCGAGGAGTCCTGCAAAATCGCCAACTTGCAGATGCTCTCCGAGTTCACCGCCCGCAATCACGAAGCGCTGCGCACCTTGGTGGATGAGCACCACGTGGAATTACGCCGGTTCCCCGACGACGTGATGGCGATTCTACGTGACCATACCCGCCGGGTTCTTCAGGAGCAGGCCGAGCGCGATCCATTTTCCGCCAAAGTGTACGGTTCCTACAGTGCATTTCGGGACGAGGTGGTTCCGTGGCATGACATCTCGCTGCGCGCCTACCTGAACGCGCGGGCGCGAGCGGGCGAATGAGTCGATCATTCGGACCGTTGGCGGTCTTGCTGCTGTTTGGCCTCCAGACTCCGGATGCCGTTGCCCAGGAACCCATTCACTGGAAGTACGCCACGCTGGTGCCGAAGAATTTTCCGGTTTTCGGTACCAGCGCCGATCGCCTTGCCGAACGGATAGAACGGATGTCCGCGGGCCGCCTCAAGGTGAAGGTTTTCGCGGCCGGGGAACTGGTGGCACCGTTCGAAATCTTCGATGCCGTCTCCGCCGGGACCATCGAGATGGGTCAGGGCACGGCTTACTTCTGGAAAGGCAAGATGCCGGCGGCCCAGTTTCTGAGTACCGTGCCGTTCGGCATGACAGCCCAGGAACTGAACGCCTGGATGCTCTACGGAGGCGGTCTGGAGTACTGGCAGGAGCTATATGAACCGTTCGGCGTGCTGCCGGTCCTGAGCGGTAACACCGGCGTCCAGATGGCGGGCTGGTTCAACAGGGAGATCAATTCGATCGAGGATCTGCGGGGACTGAAGATGCGGGTACCAGGCATCGGCGGCGAAGTGCTCAAGCGCGCTGGCGTCACCACCATCCTGTTGCCCGGAACCGAGATGTTCCAGGCGCTGCAGTCCGGCACCATTGATGCGGTGGATTGGATCGGTCCCTTCAATGATCGCGGGTTCGGTCTGCATCAGGCCGCCAGGTACTATTACTGGCCCGGATGGCACGAGCCCGGCGGCAATATTGAAACCCTGATCAACAAGAAAGCCTTGGCGGCCCTGCCGACCGATCTGCAGGCGGTGGTAACGGGCGCCTGTCGTGCTCTGGCGATCGAAATGCTGGCTGAATTCACCGCCCGCAATCCCACTGCCCTCAGGGATCTGGTGGAACAGCACGGCGTCGAACTGCGCCGCTTCCCACCCGAGGTGATCGAGCATTTGCGGACCCTTACCGAACAGGTCATCGGCGAAATCGTCGCCGCGGATCCTAAAGCGGCGCAAATTCATGCATCGATGCAGACATTCCAGCAGCAGGTCCAGCGTTGGCACGAACTTTCCGAGCGTGCCTATCTGGAACTCAGGGACGACACCAACTCCCCCTGATCAGCGGTCCAGCACCTCACGGATACGTTGCGCCAGTTCCGCCGACAAGTAGGGCTTTGAGAGCAATTCAACCGGTTCAGCCGTCACCCGCGCGACAAAGGCGTCCTTGGTATAACCCGACGTATACAACACCCTGAGCCGCGGATTGATTCGGATCGCCGCAGCAGCCAGTTCGGTGCCGTTCATCCCGGCACCCATGACAACGTCGGTGAACAACAGATCCACCTCGGTCTTGTGCGCCACCAATATATCGATGGCTTCCTCGCCGCTGGCTGCCTCCAGAGTCCGGTAACCGAGTGTGGTGAGGACGGTCGTCGCGACCTCCCGTACCGCGGCGTCGTCATCCACCACCAGAATGGTTTCGCTGCCACGGCGCAATATCGGATACTCTGCGGAAGAAGGATCCCGCTCGCCCTGGCGTAACTGTGCTCGCGGAAGGTAGATACGGAAGGTGGTCCCCTGTCCCGGCGCGCTGTATACCTTGATCGCGCCGCCGGCATCGCTGACGAAACGCTGCACCATGGTCAGTCCAAGTCCTGTGCCGCTACCGGCGGACTTGGTCGTGAAGAAAGGTTCGAAGATTCGGTCCCGCACGTCGGCCGGCATGCCGGATCCACTGTCCGACACCGCCAGTTCCACGAAGTGCCCCGGGCCGATGCCGCCGCTGACCAACGCCACGGGATCGTCGTTATTAAGCCGCACATTGCGGGTCTCGATGACCAGCTGCCCGCCCGAAGCCATCGCGTCCCGCGCGTTGACGGCCAGATTCAGCAGCGCGCTTTCGAACCGTCCGGGATCGATACGCACCGGCCAGATGTCGGCGCCGGGACGAA
Organism: Pseudomonadota bacterium; assembly: GCA_036142245.1. Taxonomy (GTDB): domain Bacteria; phylum Pseudomonadota; class Gammaproteobacteria; order Immundisolibacterales; family Immundisolibacteraceae; genus JAYZWP01. The sequence continues at coordinate 8,830 of JAYZWP010000201.1, forward strand.
ACTCGAGACTGGCGACGGTGCCCACGGATTGTTCCAGAAGCACCACCAAACCGGCGATGGCGGCATTGATGTCGAGCAGTTGCAGCTGGGGATTATCGTTTGTTGAGAATGTCAGCAGGCGCTTGGTCAGCGCGGCGCCGCGTTCCGCCGCCTCCAGCGCGCTGTTCAACCGCACCATCCGTTTCAACGGATCATCGTTCTGCAGCACCAATTGCAAATTGCCGATCACCACGGTCAGCAAGTTGTTGAAATCGTGGGCGATCCCGCCGCTGAGCTGGCCTACGACGTCCATTTTCTGCGCCCGCACCAGCATTTCCCGGGATTCCCGGAGACGGGAAACATCCTGCACCACCGCGACGAAATAGGGGGCGCCACCGTCGACCCAGGAGTTCACGACCGACAGATTCAGACTCAGCCAGGTGCACTCCCCGGACCCCGTTTGACACAGATACTCTCGGGCGAGGGTGTTGCCTCCATCCCCGCGCAGTAGCGCCGCCCGGTCCCGCAGCGCATCATCCAACGCGTCGGGCACGACCAGATCGGTGTAAGGCCGGCCGATCAATTCGCCGGCTGGACGTCCCACCATCGCATACAACGCGTCGTTGACTGCCGTGAACCGGCCTTCGGCGTCGC